>DAMBCY010000064.1:0-14292 GCA_032056255.1 Cellulomonas sp.
CGGGTGCGGTTGGCCAGGTCGAGGATGGAGGCCAGGGTCGTGGACTTGCCGGAACCGGTCGGCCCCGTCACCAGCACGAGCCCGCGCGGCAGCCCCGCGAACGAGGCCACCACTCCCGGGACCCCCAGCTGCTCGAGCGGCTTGATCTCGTAGGGGATGACCCGGAAGGCCGCGCCGATGGACTCGCGCTGCTGGTAGATGTTCACGCGGAACCGGGCGAGTCCGCGCACGGCGTAGGCGAGGTCGAGCTCGAGCTCGGCCTCGAACGCCTCCCGCTGCTTCTGGGTGAGCACGGCGAACAACGCCCGGCGCAGCGCGTCACCGACCAGCGGGGCGAAGCCCTCGAGCGGGACCAGCGCGCCGGCCAGCCGGACCATCGGCGGGGCGCCGCTGGTGAGGTGCAGGTCCGACGCGCCCAGCTCGACCATGCGCGCGAGAGCGGCGTCCAGGTCGATCGGCGGCTGCTCGGCACGTTGCGCCGAGCCGAGCCGCCCCGGAGCAGGCAGCGCACCCTGCGCCTGGCGCAGCGCCACCCGGCTGAGCGGAGTGCCCCCCGCCGCGGGTCCGGCGGTCGCCGGGACGGATGGTGCGGCGAGCGCCTGCTCGCGCGTGCGCGGGTCGCCCGCCGCGCCGTAGTACCCCTCGGTCACCGTCGCACCTCCGTGTCGTCACCCGGGCGGCAGCCCACGTCGTCCTCCGTAGCCATCGGCCGAGAACGGCGGCCGGTTGAGCGGACCGGCCAGATGAACCGCCGAACGGCGGTGTTCACGCGACGACCCGCAGGATCTCCTCGAGCGACGTCTGCCCGAGCACCACCTTCTGCCACCCGTCGTCGCGGAGCGTGATCATGCCCTGCGCCCGCGCCGTGGCACCGATCTCCGCCGCGGACGACCGCGTGACCGCGTGCCGCTCGATGTCCTCGGTCACCCGCATCACCTCGTGCAGCGCGATGCGCCCGCGGTACCCGGTGCGGGAGCACGCGACGCACCCGACGGGCCGGAACAGCTCGGGCAGGTCCTCCCCCGGCACCCAGGGGAACCGCGCGGCGATCAGCTCGGTCTCGGTCGGGGTGTAGGCCTCGCAGCACTTGGCGCAGAGCTTGCGCGCGAGCCGCTGGGCGACGACCGCGTCGAGCGCGGATCCGACGAGGAACGGCTCGATGCCCATCTCCACGAGCCGGGTGACGGCGGACGGCGCGTCGTTGGTGTGCAGGGTCGAGAGCACGAGGTGCCCGGTGAGGGCCGCCTCGATGGCGATCTGCGCGGTCTCGTGGTCGCGGATCTCGCCGAGCAGCACCACGTCGGGGTCGGACCGCAGGATCGAGCGCAGCGCCCCGGCGAAGGTGAGGCCCGCCTTGGGGTTGACCTGGACCTGGTTGATGCCCGCCAGCCGGTACTCGACCGGGTCCTCGACGGTGATGACGTTGATGTCGGTGCGCGCGACCGCGTTGAGCGTGGCGTACAGCGTCGTGGACTTGCCGGAGCCGGTCGGGCCGGTGACGAGGATCATCCCGTACGGCTTGGTGTACGACGCCTGGTACCGGCGGAAGTTGTCCTCGAGGAACGCCAGGTCGCGCAGGTCCAGGGACGCCGTGGAGTTGTCCAGGATCCGCAGGACGACCTTCTCGCCCCACACGGTGGGCAGCGTCGCGACGCGCAGGTCGATCTTCTTGCCCTCGTGCGTCACCGACATGCGCCCGTCCTGCGGCTTGCGCTTCTCGGCGATGTCGATCTCGGAGAGGATCTTGATCCGCGAGATGACGCCGCTCTGGATCTGCTTGGGCGAGCGCTGCATCTCGTGCAGCACGCCGTCGATCCGGTACCGGACCCGCAGGTCGTGCTCGGTGGGCTCGACGTGGATGTCCGAGGCCCGGTCGGAGATCGCCTGCTGCACGAGCAGCTCGACGTACCGCACGACGGGGCTGACCGCCGTCACGGACTCACCGACCTCCGAGAGGTCGACCTCGCCCGCCGTCGCCGCGGCCGTGCCGAGGGAGTGGCCGATCCCCGCGATCTCGGCGTCCGAGCGCAGGTACCGGTTGATGGCGTTCGCCAGCGACGTCGGTGTCGCCAGCACCGGGGTGACCGGCACCGCGAGCAGCGCCTTCGCGTCGTCGAGCGCCAGGACGTTCCCCGGGTCGGCGGTCGCGATCAGGACGGTGTCGCCGTCCCGGCCGATCGGCAGGATCGTGTGCCGACGGCACACGTACTCCGGCAGGAGGTTCACGGCCGCCGGATCGGCCTGGTTCTCGTCGAGGTCGACGAACGCCATGCCGGCCTGCTCCGCGAGCGCGGCCATCAGCAGGGGCTCGCTGACCGACCTCTGGTCGAGCAGCGACTGGACGAGGCCGCGGCCGCTCTGCTCGTGCGCGCTCCGGGCGCGGGAGACGTCGTCCGGTGCGACCAGCCCGCGCTGGACGAGGACGTCGGCGAGGTGCGTCATGCGTGCCGTCCCCCGACCACGCCGCCGGTGGCCTCGAGGATCCGCCAGACCGGCCCCACCAGCTCGGCGGTGCTCACCGGTCCGGCGTTCGCCTCGCACTGCTGGGTGAGCGCGCGGAGGTCGGCGATGCGGCCGTGACCCTGGCGCAGGTGCGCGTCGATCGGCTCGACGTGCCCGCCGAGCCGGTGGGCCACGCCGTACCGCGGGACCTGGATGCGCCAGGTGCTCATGAACGTGCGGAAGCGCTCCAGCTTCTCCCGAGCGCGCTCGACGTCCCGGCGGATCGTGCCGAGGCGCGCCGACGTCGCCTCCGTCGACTCCGAGAGCCCGTCGAGGTCGCTGCTCAGCGTCTGGCACAGCGCCGGGACGTAGCTCGTGCCCTCCGGCGGCGCCTGCCCCGCCAGCACCTCGCCGGCGAACGAGATCACCATGTCGTTGTGCAGGCGCGCCAGCGCGATCCGGAACCGCTGCTCCATCACCGCGACCCGCACCGACGCGAGCTCGCCCGCGAGCGCGGTCAGGACGTCGGAGAGCTCGCCGGCGAGGCCGGCCATCGCGCGCGACGTGCGGAAGAGCACCGGGGCCGTGGCCGCGACGCTCGCGGACGCCGCACCCGCCAGGTCCGTCACGTGCTGGAGGTCTGCGGCGGTGACCTGCGCCTGGGCGGACGCCCCGTGCAGGGTGTCGACCAGGTGCTGCAGGGCGTCCAGCCGCCCCGTCACCGACACCAGGCCGCGGTCGAGGTCCAGCGCCGCGGCCAGGACCTCCCCGACCGGTCCGCGGTCCGTCGTCGTCGGCCGCGGCCCGTCCGCCGCGATGCGCGCGGTCACCTCCGCCGGCAGGGCCGTGTACATGAACTCCTCGTACGCGGGGAAACCCGCCGAGGACAGCAGCGGACCGAGCTGCCCGAGACCGTGCAGGGCGGCCTCCGCCGCGGACGCGCCCTCGTCCCGGCGCGCACGTTCCCCCGGCAGGACGGCCGCGTACAACCCGAAGGCCGCGTCGCGGAGCGCCGCGGACTGCGGGGCGCTCCGCACCGAGAGGAACCCGTCGCCCACGGGCGTGACGGTGGCGAAGACGTCGTACGTGACCCCGTCCTTCGCCAGGTTGCGCACGTACGCCGCGAACGGCCGGCCGGCCAGCAGCGTGTCCCACATCAGCCGGAACGCCCCGCCGGGCATGTCCGGGTGCCGGATGACGTTGTGCGGCGCCCCGAGGAGCTCCTCCCGGCCGAACGCGGACAGGCGCCCGAACACCGAGTTCGCCGCGGTGATCCGGCCCTTGCGGTCGGTGATCGAGAAGAACAGCTCGCCCGGCTCGATGTGCCGGAACCGCCCGGGCAGCGGCAGCCGTTCAGCCTGCATGCTGCACCCGGTCCATCGCGTGCCGCACCAGGCGGATCAGCGTCTCCTTGGTCGCCTGACGGGAGCGGGCGTCGGTGTAGAGCACCGGGACCTCGGGCGGGAGCGCCAACGCCTCGCAGACCGCCTCCAGGCCGTGCCGGGCCAGGCCGTCGAAGCAGTTCACCGCCACGACGAACGGCACGGCCCGGGACTCGAAGTAGCTGATCGCGGTGAAGCTCTGCTCCAGGCGCTGCGTGTCCACGAGCACCACGGCGCCGACCGCCCCCCGGGCGAGGTCGTCCCACATGAACACGAAACGGTCCTGACCGGGTGTCCCGAACAGGTACAGCCACAGCCGCCCCGGGAGCGCGATGCGCCCGAAGTCCATCGCCACCGTCGTGGCGACCTTGCGGTCCCCCACGCTGCCGGCGTCGTCGACGCTGAGCGACCGGTCCGTCATCGACGCCTCGGTGCTCATCGGCTCGATGTCCGAGATCGACCCGATGAACGTCGTCTTGCCGACCGAGAACCCGCCGGCGACGACCACCTTGACCACGACCGGTGCGTCGTCGACGGCCGTGGTCCCGGCCCCGTCCGACGCGACAGGCTCACAGCTCGCCGATTCCATCGATCACACTCCCGAGTAGCGCCAACGTGCGATTCCGTTCGTCGTCGGCCGAGGCCTCCGGCCGGCCGGCGGTGTCGAGCAGCCGGAGCACCCCGTCCCGTGCCAGGTCGGCGACGATCACCTGGGCGGTCCCGAGCGGGACGCGCAGCCGGGCGGCGAGCTCGGCGACCGTGAGGTAGGTGCCACCCAGCAGCTCCAGGACCTCGACCGCCTGACGGGTGGGGCGGCGCGGGGCGCCGCTGGTCGACGCCGCCACGAGGAGCGTGTCGAACGCGACCCCCTCGGCACCGACCCGGCCGCGCGTGCGGACGTACGGCCGGAGCTCCGACACGTCGCCGGGGTAGCGGGTCCGGTGAGCCATCCCGGTCAGAGCCCCGCGACCCGCGTCGGCCCGTCGAGCGGCAGGCCACGGCGCATCTCCGCGACCAGCTGCGGCGTGAGCACCGACTCGGCACCCTGGGCGAGCACCGCCATCTCGTAGCCCACCGACCCGATGTCGGCAGCGGGGTCGGCGCCGAACGCGAGGATCGACCCGTCCGACACCGTCATGAGCACGAGGCATCCCGCGTCGTACTCGACGACGGCCTGGTTGACGGTGGTGCCGCCGATCATCCGCGCGGCACCGCGAGCCAGGCCCGAGATCCCCGAGACGACCGCGGCGAGCTGGTCGCCGGTCGTCCGGTCCACGCCGCTCGAGACCGCCATCAGCAGGCCGTCGCTGGAGACCAGGATGCCGAACTGCGCGCCGGCGACGCCGCGGACGGTGCTGTCGAGCAGCCAGCCGAACGACCGTGCTTCGTGAGCTGAGGCAGACACTGCTACTCCCTGGAGGTGTGGGGGTTCGGAGGGGCGCTGGGAGACGTCATCGCCGGCGGCCCCGGCCGACGCTCGACTGGAAGGACGAGAAGCGGCGCCGGACGTCCGCGGCGTCGCGGTGGACCGGACCGCGGTTGGCCTCGAGGGGCTCGGCGACCAGCGTCGAGGTGCGTCGCTCCAGCGGAGCCGTGCTCTCCGGGTCGGACCGCGCGGGCCGGTAGCCGGAGAGCCGACCCAGCTCGGCGAGCACCTCGTCGCGCATCGAGGGCTCGTCGTGGGGGGTCAGCCCCGGGGAGAGCGGCTGCGGCACGATCCAGCCGTCGTCCAGCGCGCTCGTCGTGGGAGCGGTGCCCGGCCCGGCACCCTCCACGGGCTCGGCGACGGACGTCCGGCCGAACAGCGGTGGCGACGCGTCCGCGGGTCGAGGCCGCTCCGGCAGGATCGACGGGAGCGCGGGCGAGGGAGTCGTGGACGAGGGTGGCGCGGACGACGGAGCCGGGTCGAGCGGTCCGGGTGGCGGGAGCGGGGTCGGGGTGGTCGGTGCCGGGTCCGGGTCGGTGGCCGGTGCACCTCCGGCGGGCGCGATCCGGGCGGCGCCGCCTCCGAGGCCGGCCACCGCAGCCCCCGTCGGGGCCCACGCCGGGCTCGGACCGCCGGGCTCGCCGGCCACCGCTCCCGCGAGAGCCGCGTGCGAGGCCGCGGTCGAGCGGCGCCGCGGGAGGGCGGCGCCCCCGGGGACCGGTTCCTGGACCGCCTCGGCCGCGGGGACCGGGCCGGGCAGCGGTTCCGGACGCGGGGCCTCGGTGGCGCGCTCGTCCGGCACGACGAGGCGGGCCGGCAGCAGCACGGTGAGCGTGGTCGCCCCGGGCGCGGACTCCACGTGCACGGTCGCGTCGAGGCGGCGTGCGAGCTGGCTGATTACGACCAGCCCGACCCGGTTGCCGTCCGACCACGGCGTGGCGTCCGCGAGCTGGGCCCGCACCTCGGCGAGGCCCGCCGGGTCCATCCCGATGCCGGTGTCGGCGACCGCGACGACCACCCCGGCCTCGGACCGGTCGACCCGCACGGTCACCGGCGACTCGGGGTCGGAGAACCGCGTCGCGTTCTCCAGGACCTCGGCCAGGAGGTGCGCGAGCGGGACGACGACGTCGGCCCGCAGCACGGGGTCGGTCACCGCCTCGACCGACACGCGCTCGTAGCTCTCGATCTGGGCGCACGCCGTGCGCACGACGTCGGTGACGGACAGCGGCTCACGCGTCCGGCGGCCGGACTCGCGTCCCGCCAGGACGAGCGCCGACTCGGCGTTGCGGCGCAGCCGCATCGTGAGGTTGTCGATCTGGAACAGCACGGCGAGGGCCTCGGGTTCCTCCTCCCGCTGCTCCAGGTCGTCCAGCAGCTCGAGCTGCCGCCCGAGCAGGGTGACGCCGCGCATGGCGGCGACGGCGGCGAGCCGTCCCTGCGCACCGCGGGCGGAGGTCGGCGCGGGTTCCGGACGGGTCCCCGGGGCGGGCGTCCGGACGGGCAGGGGGGTGTCGGCGACGGGGTCGGCCTCCGCCGCCACGACGGGACCCGGCACCTCGACGGTCGGCCACGACACCGGCGGGGCGGGCAGGGCCGCGCCGTCCGTCACCGTGCGTCCCGCCCGGTCCCCTCCGAAATCGCGGGACCGGCGGGAGCGGGTGCGTCCCCCCTGCGACGTACCCGCTCCCGCCGACAGTGCCGGACGCGCCGGACCGCCGGGCAGACCGGCCTCCGCGACGCGGTGCTCCAGCCGCCGGACCCGACGGCGCAGCTCCGAGCTCCGGGCCGTCTGCACGACCGACACGAACACGGCGACCAGGGCCAGCCCGCCGGCCACGTACGCGAGGTACGGCCAGGAGGTGACACCCTCAAGCCACTCCACGATCTCGTCACCCCTTCTGTCGGTGGCACACCGGTGCCGGTCACGACCCGTCCGACGACGCCGGCGGGCCGTGACCGACCGACGGTCGCGGTCGGCGCCGGCCCGGGACGGGCCACGGGGGTGGGTGCCCGCCCGAGGGCGTGTCGAGGATCGTCTGGCGCTGGAATCGTCCAGAGCCCGAGTTTCGGTCCGGGTAAGTACCGGCTCCGTGGCGCATCCGCCCAGGTAGGTGGCTCTGCGGGTTCCTCCGCGGGATCTCCCGCCGCAGTTGAGTGCTGCTCCTGGGCGCTCTGAGTGGAGGCGGCGGGAACGCATGAGTAGCGGCCGCGCGGCCCCGTCGAGCGGCGGCTCCGCCGAGCGGCGGCCCCGCGCAGAAGCTCCCGCCCCTGCCCTCCAGCTCCCCGTCGAGAGGGCAGGAGATGTCCCCTCCGCGGCCGTGGAGGGGACATCTCCTGCCCTCGCGGCAGGGCCGGGGGGGCGGCGACCCGCACGGGGACCGGCCCGTCGAGCGACGTCGAGGACCCGGTCGGCGGTCGCGGCCGGAGGCGCCGGTCGGCGGTCGCCGGGCCGGAGGTGCCGGTGGGTACGTCGTCCCGGCCGTCGAGGACGACGATCGCGGCGCTGCCGGCCGACCCGGGAGACGCCGGAGCGGGGGACGGACCGGCGCCGGGCGCTCGGCGTCCGGTGCTCGGTGTCGCGGTCGCGGCGTCGCGGTTCGCGGCGGACGTCCGCTCGACCCTGCGCACCCGGCCGGGCGCGCGCGACGGTGAGCGGGCGGTCCGCGTGCACGGGAGGCAGCCGGGGGCCGGCGGGCCGGGGCGCCGGCGACGGTGAGCGGACGTCCCCCACGCCACGGCGGCGTGCGCGCGACGGCGGGGGTGGCCCCGCGCACCCGACGGCGGGGCGGAGCGCGCGGCGCGGCGCGGCGGAGCGCGGGGCAGGGCACAGGGCGCGGGGCAGGGCTCGGGGCGCGCGCGGTGGCGGACGGACGTCCCGCCCGCCACGGCGGGTGCGCGCCCCGGGTCCGAGGCGCGCACCCGGGGTCGGTCAGCCCAGGCGCAGCATGACCTTGCTGCTGCCGGTGCCGCGGTCGGCGGCCACCTGCAGGGCCTTCTCGGCGTCCGCCAGGTCGAACTCGTGGGTCATGAGGGGGTCGACGTCGAGCCCCTCGGCGAGCGCCACCACGGCGTCGTCGATCTCCTCGGCGAACCGGTAGGAGCCGATCCAGGTGAGCTCGCGCGTCACCAGGTCGCCCAGGACGGCCGAGACCTCGGTGCCGGGCAGGTTCCCGACCTGGACGACGACGCCACCCTTCGCCGCGGCGTGCAGCACGGGGCCGAGCGCGCCCGGCACGCCGGATGCCTCGATCACGACCTCCACGTCCTGCGGCAGCGGCGCGGCGCTCACGTCGACCGTCGCGTCCGCGCCCATCGCGCGGGCCACGGCGAGCGAGGCCGCCGAGACGTCCGCGGCGACCACCTCCGCGGCACCCGCGCGCCTGGCCGCGGCCACCACGAGCGAGCCGATCGGCCCGGCGCCGTTGACCAGGACCGTGCGGCCCCGCAGGTCCGGCACGCGGCCGACCGCGTGGATCGCGACCGCGAGCGGCTCGGCCAGGGCCGCCCGTCGCGTCGTCACCCCCTCCGGCAGCACGCGCACCTGCTCCGCGCGGACGGTGCGCAGCTCGCTGAAGCCGCCGTCGGTGTGCGGGTCGAACGCCGCCGACCCGAAGTACCGCACCTGCGGGTAGAGGTTCGTCCGGCCGGCGAGGCGCTCCGGCAGCAGCCCGTCCCCGACCAGCTGCGCGGGCTGGAAGGTGACGGCCGTGCCCACCTCCGGGCCGGTGACGCCCGCGCCGAGCGCGACCACGCGGCCGGCGACCTCGTGCCCGAGCACGAGCGGGTGCCGCAGGGTGGCGGTGCCGGAACGACCGTGCCGCCAGTACGCGAGGTCGGAGCCGCAGATGCCGCCCCACTCCATCGCGACCAGCACCTCGCCGGGCCCGGCGACCGGGTCGGGGCGCTCGTCGATGCGCAGGTCGCCCGCGCCGTGGACGACGACGGCCCTCACAGCGCGTCCTCCAGCCGGGTCAGGTCACGACCGCGCACCTCGGGCATGAACAGGGCCCCGACGAGGCCGATCGCCGAGTACACGGCGAGCATGACGGCGAGCGGGATCCACGAGTGGAACACGGCGGTGAGCGCGGCGGCGATGATCGGGCCGAGCGCGGTCGACAGGATGCCGCCGACCTCCTTGGCGACCGCGAGCTGCGTGAACCGGGTCCGGGCGCCGAAGACCTCGGCCATCGTCACGGACTCGAGCGAGAACAGCGCCAGCACGCTGACGTTGTGCAGCACGATGATGCCCACGACGATCCCGGCCGAGGCGGGCGCACCGATCAGGGCCATGCCGGGGACCGCCAGGACGACGGACGCGGCCAGGAACGCGACGTAGAGCCGGCGGCGGCCGTAGCGGTCCGACAGCCAGCCGACCAGCGGCACGGTGAGGAACCCGACGGCGGACGAGACGAGGATCGCGTTGGTCGGGATCGTCTTGGCGCGGCCGAGCTCGGTGACGAGGAACGCGACGAGGAACGTCTGGATCAGGCCGGAGTTGCCCGCCTGGCCGAGCCGGAGCGCGAGCGCCACGAAGAACGCCCGGCCCTTGCGCTGGCCGAGCAGGGCCTGCGCGGCGTCGTCGCCCTGATCGGCGGCGCGGGCCTTGAGCTCGTCGGCCGACAGCGCCTTGCCGTCGACGACGTCCGGGCGCTCCTCGAAGACCGGCGACTCCTTGAGGTTCGACCGGATCCACAGCGCCAGGAACAGCACGAGGAAGGAGGCGAGGAACGGCAGGCGCCAGCCCCAGGACAGCAGCTGCTCCTCGGTGAGCACCGCGACCAGCAGCGCCCACAGGCCGGTCGCGACCAGGGTGGCCGTGTTGGTGCCCAGCGCGACGAGGGAGCCGATGACGCCGCGCTTGTTCCGCGGGGCGTACTCGACCAGCATCGTGGTCGCTCCGGCGATCTCCGCGCCGGCGCCGAAGCCCTGCACGAGGCGGAGCGTCACCAGCAGGATCGGCGCGAGCACCCCGACCTGCGCGTAGGTCGGCAGCACGCCGATGAGGGTCGTGGCGACGCCCATGAGCGCGATGGTGACGAACAGCACGCCCTTGCGGCCGACCTTGTCGCCCTTGCGCCCGAACACGAACGCCCCGAGCAGGCGGGCGCCGTAGCCGACGCCGTAGGTCGCCATCGCGAGGATGATGCCGATGCCCGGCGCGGTGTCCGGGAAGAACAGCGGGGTGAAGACCAGGGCGGCCGCCAGCGAGTAGAGCTGGAAGTCGAGGAACTCCATCGCCGTGCCCAGCCAGCCGGAGACGGCCGCCCGGGTGAGGTCGGACGTCGACCTCGTCGGCTTCTGACGCTGGAGTGCGGCGTCGCTCGAGGGTGTCATCGGTGCTCCTTCGCGATCCCGATATGCGTGATCCTCCCCCCGCCGGCCGGCGGCCGGCGGGGGGGGTGCCGGCGGGTCCGGCGGTGACGGGCGTGCGCCCGGTGGTGCTCAGAGGTCGACGCGACCGGCGACCACGCCGGGGACCCGCGCGGCGACGGCGGCGGTGAGGTCGCCCGCATCGGCCAGGTCGGCCGCGCCGACGACGCGCAGCAGGGCGGCGACGCGTGCCGCGGCCTCCGAGGGTCCGGACCAGCACGCGGCGAGCGCCTCGGCGGCCGGGTCGGTCGTGCCGTGCACCTGGCCGCCCTCGTCCGCCGGCCGGGTGGCCGCGACCCAGGCCGCGAGCGCGGTCTCGAGGACGGGGGCTCCCCGGCCCGCGGCGCGCAGCTCGCGCAGCGCCCCGAGCCAGCGCTCGGGGATCTTGAGCGACCCGTCGGAGCCGATCTGGCGCAGCAGGTGGTGCATGGCGGGGTTGCGGTAGCGCTCGACGAGGTCGTCGACGTACGCGCCCGCGTCCAGGCCGGCGTCCGGCAGCGTCGGGGCCACCTCGGCGCCGAACGCGCGGACCAGTCCCTCCCCCCAACCGGTGGCCAGCACGTCGGCGACCGTCCGGCAGCCCGCCGCCAGGCCGAGGTAGGCCATCGCGGAGTGCGAGCCGTTGAGCAGCCGCAGCTTCATGAGCTGGTAGGGCGCGACGTCGGGCACGAACAGCGCTCCGCCGGCCTCCCAGCGCGGGCGCGGGGTCACGAACGCGTCCTCGAGCACCCACTGCCGGTACGGCTCGCCCAGCACGGGCATCTCGTCCCGCAGGCCCAGGGCGGCCGACGCGAGGTCGCGGTCCTCGGGCGTGGTCGCGGGGACGATCCGGTCGACGATGGTGGCCGGGAACGACACCGCGCCGGCCATCCACTCCAGCACCCGGTCCCGGTCCGTCCAGTGCGAGGCCTCGACGAAGCCCCGGACCACCCCGGCCAGCGCCGGGCCGTTGCCGGCCATGTTGTCGCAGGAGACGACGGTCAGCGGGGCGCGGTCGCCGCGGAACCGGGACACGATCCCGGCGGCGACCCGGCCCACGACGGTGCCGAGCACGCCGTCCGCGGCCGTCGCGGCCAGGTCGGCGGCCACCGGCGCGGCGGCCTGGTCGAGCCGGCCGTCCTCGGCGCGGCGGTAGTAGCCCTTCTCGGTCACGGTGAGGGTGACGACCCCCACGTCGGACGAGGCCAGCAGCGCGTCCACCCGCGCGGCGTCCGGGCGCTGGGCGAGCGCCTCGACGACCGTGCCGACGACCCGGGTGCTCAGCGCGCCCGGCGAGCGGTCGGTCACCGAGTACAGGCAGTCCTGCGCCCGCATGGCGCCCACGGCGGCCTCGGCCAGCGGCTCGACGTCGACGATGCCCCAGGGCTCGCCGGTCGCCGCGGCGGCCTCCTCGGTGTAGACGGCCTGGTGCGCGCGGTGGAACGCGCCGAGCCCGAAGTGCAGCAGGCGCGGGGCCAGGTCGCGGGGGTCGACCAGGGGGCGCTGGTCGGCGCCCAGCCGGTCGAGGGTGGCGCGCCCGAGGCGCGGCGGTGCGGTCACGGTGGTCATCGGGGCGCTCCTGCGGTCACCAGTCGTGGACGGAGCCGTCGAGACGGCGCGCCACCGGCAGGTACTTGGGCGAGTAGGGGAAGCGGGCGGCGGCCTCGTCGTCGTACTCGACGCCCAGGCCGGGGGTGTCGCCCACCCGGAGGTAGCCGTCGTCGAAGGTCACGTCCGCGTGGAAGACCTCGGCGACCTGCGCCGGGTAGCCCATGTGCTCCTGGATGCCGAAGTTCGGCACCGCGGTGTCCAGGTGCAGCGCTGCCTGCTGGCACACGGGCGAGAGGTCGGACGCACCGTGCGAGCCCGTGCGGACCTGGTAGAGCGCCGCGAGGTCGAAGATGCGGCGCAGGTGCGTGATCCCGCCGGCGTGCACGACGGTGGTGCGCACGTAGTCGACGAGCTGCTCGGTGATGAGGTGCTGCACGTCCCAGATGCTGTTCAGCACCTCCCCGACCGCGATCGGGGTCGTGGTGTGCTGGCGGATCAGCCGGAACGCCTCCTGGTTCTCCACCGGTGTCGGGTCCTCCATCCAGAACAGCTGGAGCTCCTCGACGCTCTTGCCGAACCGCGCGGCCTCGATCGGGGTCAGCCGGTGGTGCACGTCGTGCAGCAGGTGGAACCCGAAGCCGAACCGCTCCCGGACCGCCGCCATGTAGGTGGGGGCGAACCGCAGGTAGTCCTCGGTGGACCACGCCTGCTCCTCGGGCAGCGCGGCGTTCGCCGGCTCGTAGGCGCCGTCCTTCTTGACGCCGTACGTCCCCGGGACGCCCGGCACGGCGGCCTGGGCGCGGATCGCGCGGTACCCGGCGTCCTGCGCGCGGGCGACGTCGTCCAGCAGCGCGGGCACGTCCTGGCCGGAGGCGTGCGTGTACACCAGCACGCCCTCGCGCGACCGGCCGCCGAGCAGCTGGTACACCGGCAGGCCCGCGACCTTGCCCTTGACGTCCCAGAGCGCGGTGTCCACCGCGGCGATCGCCGACATGGTCACCGGCCCGCGGCGCCAGTAGACGCCCCGGTACAGGTACTGCCACATGTCCTCGATGCGGGCCGGGTCCTTCCCGACCAGCAGCGGCACCACGTGGTCGCGCAGGTACGACGCCACGGCCAGCTCCCGGCCGTTCAGGGTCGCGTCCCCCAGCCCGGTCACCCCGTCGCTCGTCGTGATGCGCAGCGTGACGAAGTTGCGCCCCGGGCTGGTGACCAGGACCTCGGCCTTCTCGATCGTGCTCATGGACACCCCTGTGTCTCGACGTCGTCGTCGGCCCTCCGGGACCGTCTTGTGTGCAGCACTTGTATGGAAGCAGTGCCATACCGACGATGTCAACCACGCGGACCCGGGACCTCCCGCTCGGCCGGGATGCCGCGGGGCGGCCGTACGATGGGAGGCGTGGCCGTCACCTCGCGCAGCAACCGGGACACGGTCTACGAGTCCATCCGCACCCGCGTGCTCACCCTCGAGCTGCCGCGGGGCTCCCCGCTGTCGGAGAACGAGCTCGCCGCCGAGCTCGGCGTCTCGCGCACCCCGGTCCGGGAGAGCCTGATCCTGCTGGCGCGCGAGGGCCTGGTGCACGTGTTCCCCAAGGTGGGCTCGTTCGTCTCCCGCGTCGAGACCGACCGGGTGCAGGACGCGCAGTTCCTGCGGGAGGCCGTCGAGCTGGGGTCGCTGCGCGACGTGCCCACCGACGTCGAGCCCGCCCTGGTGGCCGACCTGCGCGAGAACCTGCGCCGCCAGGAGCACGCCCGGACCGACCTCGAGTCGTTCTTCCGCCTCGACGAGGACTTCCACCTCGGGCTGATGCGGCTCGCCGGCCACGAGCGGGTGTGGCCCATCGTGGTCTCCGCCAAGGGGCACCTCGACCGCGCCCGCCGGCTCGGTCTGCGCGAGCAGACCACCACCGAGCCGTTCCGGGAGCAGCACGAGGCGATCCTCGACGCGGTCGTGGCCGGCCGGACCGACGAGGCCGTCGAGCGGATGCGCGCCCACCTGCGCGCGGTGTTCGCGGACATCGAGCGCGTCCGCCGCCACCACCCCGAGCTGTTCGCCACCGGCACCGCCCGGACCCCCACCCGCCGCACCGTCGCCGTCTGGGAGTGACGCCGGGCGCGCGGCCCGCGAGCGCCGCCACGGCC
>DAMBCY010000065.1:0-14291 GCA_032056255.1 Cellulomonas sp.
CCCGGACGAGGAGCCCGAGCGGGTGGCGTTCTACGAGGGCTGCCTGAGCGTCGTGGGCTACCAGGCCGTCGTGCCGCGGCTGCGCCGGCTGCGGCTGACCGGGTCCGACGCCGCGGGCACCGCGCTCGACGAGATCGTGCAGGGCTGGCCCGCGCGCATCGTGCAGCACGAGACCGACCACCTGCTCGGCACCCTCTACCTGGACCGCGCGCACCTGCGCTCGCTGTCCGCCACCGACGACCTCGGCGCGCACTGGGCGACGGAGCCGCGTCCGGCCGAGGCCGCCCGGGCGCTCGGCTTCCCGCTCGAGGGCTGAGCCCGCGCGTTCGCGCGATCGTCACCGGACGCTCACCTCCGGCCCGCGTGCTCGGCCGGTGCCGCGTGCTGCACTGGGGTCGTGCGGGGGACGCGTCGTGCGTCCCGGGTCCGCCGCGAGGAGGACCCGGGCCGCCCGGACGTGGGCCCGGGGGGCGACGCCGGGGTGCGAGGCCCCGGGTCACGATGGGGGGAGGACCAGGGGGGACTCGGGGGTGTCCCCCATGCCGTCGCCGACGGCGCCCGCCTAGCGTGGACGGCGTCCGGCACGGTGCCGGCCGCCGCGCCCGCACCACGACCCAGGAGCTGATGACCCGTGCTGCAGGACTGGATCACCGCGGTGGAAGGCTGGGTCCCCACCCTGGCCGAGTCGCTGTGGGTGTACCCGGCCCTCGCGCTGTTCGCGCTGGTCGACGGGTTCTTCCCGCCGGTCCCCAGCGAGTCCGTCGTCATCGCGCTCGCGTCGCTGTCGGTCGCGCACGGGGAGCCGGACCTCGCGCTCGTGTTCGCCGCCGGGGCCGTGGGGGCGTTCGCCGGCGACCAGATCGCCTACCTCATCGGGTCCAGGGTCGACGTGCACCGGCTCCGGGTGTTCCGCACGGAGCGCGGGCGCAGGACGCTCGCGTGGGCGGAGCAGGCGCTCGCCAGCCGGGGGTCCTCGTTCATCCTCGCCGCCCGGTACATCCCCGTGGGCCGCGTGGCCGTCAACATGACGGCCGGCGCGCTCGGCTACCCGCGCAGGCGGTTCGTCGGGCTGACCGCGCTCGCGGCCGTCACCTGGGCCGCCTACGGCGCGGCGGTCGGCGTCGGCGCCGGGATCTGGCTCGAGGCGCACCCGCTCGTCGCCGTGGTCGCCGGGGTGGTCGTGGGCACGCTCGTCGGCGTCGGGATCGACTGGGTGCTGCGGCGCTGGGCCGGTCTCGGCCGGGTGCCGGCGGCTCCCCCCGCGCCGGCGGCCGGCGAGCCGGCCGACCTGGTCGCGGGAGCGGTGGGCTCGGCCGCCCCCGCCGCGCCCGGTTCCGCAGCCGTCCCGGCGGCCGGCGAGCAGGCCCGCCGACCGGTCGCCACTCCCACTCCGGTCACGTCCCGGCAACGATCCGGGCCTGCTCGCTAACGATCCGGTCTCGTCGCCGATCCGCCCGGACCGGTCGGCCTAGGCTCGGTCCGGGCCACGACGGAGTCGCCCCCGACGGCGCCAGGCCGGGCGATCGCCCGGTCTGCGCCTCAGGGCAGGCAGGGCGACGGAGGGTGGCGGCAGCATGATCGGACCGCATCCCCGCACGCCCGCGTCCGGGTACCGGACGCCTCGCCGGACGCGCCGCCGCGGCCTGCTCGCCGCGGGTGCCGTGCTCCTGCTCGTCACGACGCTCGGGGCCTGCTCGACGGGCGCCGGCACCGCGGCGCTGTCCGCGTCGGACGCCGCCGGCCCGGCCCTCGCGGTCGCCACGGGGGCGGACTGCCTCGCGCCGCAGGTGCTCACCGCGCTGGGCTTCGACCCGGCCGACTACGCGGGCGCGGCGCACCCCGACGCCCCCGAGGCCACCCCGCTGCCCACCGGGTTCACCCCGGCGTCCGCGGTGCTGTGCAGCACGGGGGAGACGCTCACGGACGCGGCCGGGCGGTGGGCCGCCGTGACCGCGACCCGGCTCGAGGGGGACGTGGCGCCCCTGGTCGCGGCGCTCGCGGACGGTGCCACGCCCGAGGGCGTGCGGCGGTCGCGCGCGGCCGCCGCAGCGTGCCCGCCGGACGAACGCCGCTCCGACCTCTGGCTCGTCGACGCGCTCGGGGCCGCGGTGCGGGTCGAGCTCCCGGGCGGCGGGTGCGGCAACCTGCCGGCGGCGGTCGCGACCGGGCTCACCGCCCTGGACGCGGTGGACGTCGAGCACTACCCGGTCGACCTCGTCGCGCCGGGGGCCTCCGCCTCGCCGCGGCCGACCGCGGGCTGACGCCGGACGGTGCCGGTCCCGGCCGTGCCGCCTCAGAGCTTGCGGAGCCGGACCCGGCGCACCGCGTGGTCGGGGCCCTTGGTCAGCACCAGGGTCGCCCGGCTGCGGGTCGGCAGGATGTTACGGACCAGGTTCGGGGCGTTGATCGCGTCCCAGATGCTCTCCGCGCGCGCGACCGCCTCCGCGTCCGACAGCGAGGCGTACCGGTGGAAGTACGACTCCGGCCGGGCGAACGCCGTGGAGCGCAGCGACAGGAACCGCTCGACGTACCACTGGCGGGCGTCCTGGGTGCGGGCGTAGACGTAGATCGAGAAGTCGAAGAAGTCGCTCCCCGCCGCCGACGGCGCGGGCTGCAGGACGTTCAGGCCCTCGACGATCAGCACGTCGGGCCGGCGGACCACGACCTCGGCGCCCGGCACGATGTCGTAGGTCACGTGGTCGTACACGGGGGCGCGGACCTCGGCGTGCCCGGCCTTCACGCGGGACACGAACTGGAGCAGCGCGCGCCGGTCGTAGGACTCGGGGAAGCCCTTGCGGTCCATCAGGCCACGTCGCTCGAGCTCGGCGTTCGGGTGCAGGAACCCGTCGGTGGTCATGAGCGCGACGTTCGGCGTGGCCGGCCACCGGGCCATGAGCTCGCGCAGCAGCCGGGCGGTCGTGGACTTCCCGACCGCGACGGAGCCGGCGACGCCGATCACGAACGGCGTGCGGGGCGTGTCCTCGCGCAGGAACGTCGAGGACGCCGCGCGCAGGCGCCGGGTCCCGGTCACGTAGAGGTCGAGCAGACGGGACAGCGGGCGGTAGATCGCGTCGACCTCCGCGAGGTCGATGGGATCGCCGAGCCCGCGCAGCCGGGTCACGTCGGCGTCCGTCAGCGGCAGCGGGGTCGACTCCGAGAGCCGGACCCAGGCCTCCCGGTCCAGCTCCACGTAGGGCGAGGGCTGCACGGGGACGTCGGTGGATCGCACGCGACGATTCTGCCCGATGCGGGCGGCCACGCCCGCCGGGCAGGTCCATGGTCGGCCCGGGCCGGCCCGCCGACGCCCCTCGGGAGCCGGCTGCCCGGATAGACTTCCGCCCATGTGTGGAATCGTCGGTTATGTCGGGGACCACCAGCCGGACGGGCAGCCGCTCGACGTCGTGCTGGAGGGCCTGCGTCGTCTGGAGTACCGCGGGTACGACTCGGCCGGCGTCGCGCTGGTCGGCGGGGCCGGCGGCCTGACGACCGCGAAGAAGGCCGGCAAGCTCGTGAACCTGGTCGGCCTGCTCGAGGAGCAGCCGCTGCCCGGCGCCACCGCGGGCATCGGGCACACCCGGTGGGCGACGCACGGCGCCCCGACCGACGGCAACGCGCACCCGCACGTCGCCGGCGGCCTCGCGCTGATCCACAACGGCATCGTCGAGAACTTCGCCGTGCTCAAGGAGGAGCTGCTCGCCGACGGCGCCGTCTTCCTCTCCGAGACCGACACCGAGGTCGTCGCGCACCTGCTGGCGCGCGCCTACGCCGACAGCAAGGACCTCGCCGAGGCGATGCGCACGGTCGTGCGCCGGCTGCACGGCACGTTCACCCTGCTCGCGGTGCACGAGGACCACCCCGACACCGTCGTGGGCGCCCGGCACGACTCCCCGCTGGTCGTCGGGCTCGGCGAGGGGGCGAACTACCTCGGCTCCGACGTGGCGGCGTTCATCGCGCGGACCCAGCGCGCGCTCGAGCTCGCGCAGGACCAGGTCGTCGTGATCACCCCGCGCTCCGTGACGGTGACCGACTTCGACGGCAACCCCGCCGAGGGCCGCGAGTACACCGTCGACTGGGACGCCGCCGCCGCCGAGAAGGGCGGCTTCCGGTCCTTCATGGAGAAGGAGATCGCGGACCAGCCGCAGGCCGTGCACGACACCCTGCTCGGGCGCACCGACACCCGCGGGCGCCTGGTCCTCGACGACCTGAAGATCGACGAGGGCCTGCTGCGCGCCGTCGACAAGATCATCGTCATCGCGTGCGGCACCGCCGCCTACTCGGGGCACGTCGCGAAGTACGCGATCGAGCACTGGTGCCGCGTTCCGGTCGAGGTCGAGCTCGCGCACGAGTTCCGGTACCGCGACCCGATCGTCAACGCCCGCACCCTCGTCGTCGCCATCTCGCAGTCCGGCGAGACCATGGACACGCTCATGGCGGTCCGGCACGCCCGCGAGCAGGGCGCGAAGGTGCTCGCGATCTGCAACACCCACGGCTCGACCATCCCGCGCGAGTCCGACGCGGTGCTCTACACGCACGCCGGCCCGGAGGTCGCGGTCGCGTCCACCAAGGCGTTCCTCGCGCAGATCACCGCCGCGTACCTGCTCGGCCTCTACCTCGCGCAGCTGCGGGGCAACAAGTTCGCCGACGAGATCGCCGAGATCCTCGACGACCTGCGCGAGATGCCCGCGAAGATCCAGGAGGTCCTGGACCGGGCCGGCCGCGTGCGCGAGATCGCACGCTGGATGGCCGACACCTCCTCGGTGCTGTTCCTCGGCCGGCACGTCGGGTTCCCCGTCGCGCTGGAGGGGGCGCTCAAGCTCAAGGAGATCGCCTACATCCACGCCGAGGGCTTCGCGGCGGGCGAGCTCAAGCACGGGCCGATCGCGCTGATCGAGCCCGGGCAGCCGGTCTTCGTCATCGTGCCGAGCCCGCGCGGTCGCGACTCGCTGCACTCCAAGATCGTGTCGAACATCCAGGAGATCCGGGCCCGCGGTGCCCGCACCCTGGTGATCGCCGAGGACGGCGACGAGGCGGTCAAGGCGTACGCGGACGAGGTGTTCTCCGTCCCGCAGAGCCCGACGCTGCTGGCCCCGCTGCTGTCCGTCGTCCCGCTGCAGGTCTTCGCGTGCGAGCTCGCGACCGCCCGCGGCCTCGACGTCGACCAGCCGCGGAACCTCGCCAAGTCGGTCACGGTCGAGTGACCGTGCGAGGCCCGGGCCCCGGCCCGGCCGCGCGACCGGGGGTGCGCGGGTGATCGTCGGCGTCGGGATCGACGTGGTCGACGTCGCCCGCTTCATGGCGACCGTCGAGCGCGTCCCCGCGCTGCGCGGCCGGCTCTTCACACCGGCGGAGCGCGACCTGCCCCCGGCGTCCCTGGCCGCGCGGTTCGCGGCCAAGGAGGCCATCGCGAAGTCGCTCGGCGCCCCCGCGGGGATGTCCTGGCAGGACGCGACGGTCCGGCGCATCCCCGGTGGCGCGCCCGAGGTCGAGGTCGTGGGCACGGTCGCCGCCGCGGCGGCCGAGCGCGGGGTGACGCGGTTCCACCTCTCCCTGTCGCACGACGCGGGCATCGCGTCCGCGATGGTCGTCGCCGAACGCGACTGACGCCCGCGCCCTCGCGCGCCCCCCCGCGCCCCCGCCCCCCTCCCGTGCGGGAGCGTCCGGCGAGCGCGGGGTGCGCGCGGTCGTCAGCGGAGGGACGGGACGACCTCGCGGGCGAACAGCTCGATGCCCGAGCGGTCGTACGCGGCCTCGGCGAAGTAGGTGATCGCGTAGGTCATGCCCAGGTCCCGGAGCTCGGTGAGGCGCTCGACGACCTGCTCGGGCGTGCCGACCAGCGGGCCGCGGCGGAAGTCCTCGGCGACGCGCGCGGCGGAGTCCGGGATCGTGCGGGAGAGGTGCTCCTCGAGCCAGGCGATGCGGTCGTCCACCTCGGCCTCCGTCGCGCCGATCACGACGTTGTAGTTGGCCGAGCGCGTGATCTCGTCGTAGTCGCGCCCGATCGCGACGCAGTGCTCCTGCAGGACCCGGGACTTGTGCGCGAAGCCCGCGGGCGTCCCGTCGAAGTTCGTGTACTGCGCGTGCTCGGCGGCGACCCGCAGGGTCTTGCGCTCGCCGCCGCCCGCGATCCACAGCGGCGGGCCGTCCACCTGCAGCGGCAGCGGGGAGAGCTGCGCGCCGTCGACCTGGTAGTGCGCGCCGTCGAGGGTCGCGACGCCGTCGGTCCAGAGCTGCTTCATGATCTGCACGCCCTCGTCGAGCATCGCGATGCGCTCGCCGGGCCGCGGGAAGCCGTAGCCGTAGGCGCGCCACTCGTGCTCGTACCAGCCGGCGCCGATGCCCATCTGGACGCGCCCGCCGGAGATGACGTCGGCGGTGGCGGCGACCTTCGCGAGGTAGGCGGGGTTCCGGTAGGCCGTGCAGGTGCACATCTGCCCGAGCGTCACGCGGGACGTGGTCGCGGCGTAGGCGTTGATGAGGCTCCACGCCTCGTGGGTCGCCTCGCCGTTCGGCTCCGGGGTGGCGTGGAAGTGGTCGTAGACCCAGATGGAGTCGAAGGCGTCGCCCTGGTCGGCGTACCGGGCGAGGCCGCTCATGACGGGCCAGTGGTCGGCGGTCTCGATGCCGGTGAGGTCCTGCCGCCAGCCCTGGGGGATGAAGAGTCCGAAGCGCATGGCACCGACCGTAGACCCGCCGCCACGACGGTCGCGCGCGAGGGCGGGGCGTCGGCCAGGATGGACGCATGATCCTGGGGTGGACGGCGGCCGAGGTCCGTGCGGCGGAGGAGCCCCTGCTCGCGCGCGGGGTGCCGCTGATGCAGCAGGCGGCGTTCGCGCTCGCGACGCGGGTGGCGACCGAGCTGGTCGACCGGCGCGGCGGGGTGCGCGGGTCGACGGTGGTGGCGCTCGTCGGGGCGGGGAACAACGGCGGCGACGCCCTGCACGCGGGCGCGGTCCTCGCGCGGCGGGGTGCGCGGGTCGTGGCGGTCTGCGGCACCGACGACCCGCACGCCGAGGGGCTGGCGGCGTTGCGGCGCGCGGGTGGCCGGGCGGTGCGCGTGGTGGAGCCCGACGTCGCGCCGGGTTCCGGGCGGCACGCCGCGGACCCCGGGGGCGCCGCGCCGTCCAGGGACCCCGCGCCGTCCGGGGACCCCGCGCCGTCCGGGGAGCCCGCGCCGCGCGGCACCGCGGCCCCCGACCTGCCCGCGGTCTGGCTCGGCGACGCGGTGGCCGAGGCGTTCGCGGCGGACGTGCTGCTCGACGGCCTGCTGGGCATCGGCGGCCGCGGGGCGCCGCGCGGGATCGCGGGGCTGCTCACGGGTCTGCTGCACGACCTGCTCGCGGACGACGACGCCCCGGCGGGCGGGCCGCTGGTGGTGGGGGTGGACGTGCCGAGCGGGATCGGGGTGGACGACGGCACGCTGCCGGACGGAGCCGTGCTGCCGGCGGACCTGACGGTGACGTTCGGCGGCGCGAAGCCCGGCCTGCTGCTGCCGCCGGCGTCGAGGCGCGCGGGCCGGGTGCACGTGGTCGACCTGGGCCTGCCGCTGCCGGAGCGCCCGGCGGTGGCGCGGCTCGCGGACGCGGACGTCGCGGACCTGTGGCCGGTGCCCGGACCGGGGGACCACAAGTACAGCCGCGGGGTGCTGGGGGTCGTCGCCGGGACGCCCGCGTACCCGGGTGCGGCGGTGCTGGCGGTCTCGGCCGCGGTGCGCGCGGGCGTCGGGATGGTGCGGTACGTCGGCCCGTCGTCGACGGCGAGGGCGGTGCTGGCCGTGCGCCCGGAGGTGGTCGTCGGCGAGGGGCGGGTGCAGGCGTGGCTGGTCGGCCCGGGCGTCGACCCCGCGCACGGCAAGCAGGCGTCCCGCGCGACCGGGGCGCTGCGGGCGGCGCTCCGGGAGGGGCTCCCCGTCGTCGTGGACGCGGGTGCGCTCGCGCTGCCGGCGACGCCGGAGCTGGCCCCGTGGTGCGTGCTGACCCCGCACGCCGGGGAGCTCGCGGCGCTCCTCACCCGGTGGGGCGAGGCCGTGGACCGGGCGGACGTCGAGGCGGAGCCGCTGCGCTGGGCGCGGCGCGTGCACGACCGCACGGGCGCGACGGTGCTGCTGAAGGGCAGCACGACCGTCGTCGTCGGTGCCGGTGACGCGGTCTACGCCCAGGCCGAGGCACCGGCGTGGCTCGCGACCGCGGGATCGGGGGACGTGCTCGCGGGGGTCCTGGGTGCGCTGCTCGCCGGCCGGGCGCAGGACGTGCTCGACGACCCGCCCCTGGTGGCGGCGCTGGCGGCGGCGGCCGCGCTGGTGCACGGGCGCGCCGCGGAGGTCGCCCGGCCCGGCGGCCCGGTGGCGGCGCTCGACGTCGCGGAGGCGCTGCCGGCGACGGTGACGGGGCTGCTCCGTGGCTGACGCGCGCGAGGCGGGCGGGCCGGAGGACCCGCGCGACCCGGCCGCCCTCCCGCCGCTGCCCGCGGACCTGCACCGCCACGTGGTGGACCTGCTGGACCCGCCCCGGGGAGCCGACCGACCCGGCTGGGACGCACGCCCGGCCCGCTGCCTGCTCGGCATCGCCGGGCCGCCCGGGGCGGGGAAGTCGACGCTGTCCGCGCAGCTGCTCGCCGCGTTCCCGGGCCGGTGCGTGGTGGTGCCGATGGACGGGTTCCACCTCGCGCAGACCGAGCTGGAGCGGCTGGGCCGCGCGGACCGGAAGGGTGCGCCCGACACGTTCGACGCCGCGGGGTACGTCGCCCTGCTGGGCCGGCTGCGCGACCCGGTGCCGGGCGAGACGGTGTACGCCCCGGAGTACCGGCGCGACCTGCGCAACGGGGTGGCCGGCGCGATCGCCGTGCCGGCCGACGTCCCGCTGGTGGTCACCGAGGGGAACTACCTGCTGCTCGAGACGCACGGGTTCGCCCCCGTCCGGGGGCTGCTGAACCGCTGCTGGTTCGTCGACCTGCCCGAGGAGGTCCGGGCGGAGCGGCTGGTCGCGCGGCACCGGCTGTTCGGCAAGACGCCGGACGCGGCGTACGCGTGGACGCACGGGCCGGACCAGCGCAACGCCGACCTGGTCGCGGAGACGCGCGTCCGGGCGGACACGGTGGTCGTCCCCGGCTGACGGCGCCCGGCGCCGGGCGGCCTGTGCCCGGTGCGCCCGTGCCCCCTGCGCCGTGCCCGCTGCGCCGTGCCCGCCAGGCCGGTGCGACACTGGGGCGTGTGAGCGAGTTCCCCGCACGAGCGGTCGTCGACCTCGGGGCCGTGCGTGCCAACGCGCGGACCCTCGGCGACCTCGCACCGTCCGCGCAGGTGATGGCCGTGGTGAAGGCGGACGCCTACGGGCACGGGCTGCTGCCGGTGGCGCGTGCGGCGGTCGAGGGCGGGGCCACCTGGCTGGGCGCCGCGCAGCTGTCCGAGGCGCTGGCGCTGCGGGCCGGCGGTCTGACGGCGCGGGTGCTGACCTGGCTGTACGCGCCGGGTGCACCGCTCGCCGCCGCGGTCGCGGCCGACGTCGACGTCTCCGTCGCGGCCCCGTGGGCGCTGCGCGAGGTCGCGGACGCCGCGCGGGCGACCGGCGGGACGGCGCGCGTGCACCTCAAGGTCGACACCGGCCTGGGGCGCAACGGCCTGACCCCGGAGGACCTGCCGGGCGTGCTGGACGCGGCGCTCCGGCTGGAGGCCGAGGGGGTGCTCGCGGTCGTGGGCATCTGGTCGCACCTGGCGTTCGCGGACGAGCCGGGGCACCCGACCCTGCACCGGCAGGCGGCGGCGCTCCGGGCGGCGGCGGCGGACGCGGAGTCGCGGGGGGCGCGGTTCGAGGTCCGGCACATCGCGGCCTCGGCCTCGACGCTGACCGACCCGGAGCTGCACCTGGACCTGGTCCGGCCCGGGATCGCGCTGTACGGGCTCACCCCGGTGCCGCAGCTGGGCGGCCCGGAGCGGTTCGGCCTGGTGCCGGCGATGACCGTCGAGGCCGAGCTCGCGACCGTCAAGCGGCTCCCGGCCGGGCACGGCGTCTCGTACGGCCACCACTACGTGACCCCGCGCGACACCACCGTGGGCGTCGTCCCGCTCGGGTACGCCGACGGGGTGCCGCGGCACGCGTCGGGCGTCGACGGGGCGCCGGGTGCGCCGCTCGGGGTCGGCGGTCGCCGGCTCGCGATCGCCGGGCGGGTCTGCATGGACCAGGTGGTGGTGGACCTCGGCCCGGACGCCCGCGAGGTCGCGGGGGACCGGGTGGTGCTGTTCGGCTCGGGCGCCGACGGCGGCCCGACGGCGCAGGACTGGGCCGACGCCGCGGGGACGATCTCGTACGAGATCGTGACGCGGCTCGGCGCCCGGGTGCCGCGGGTGTACGTGGGTGCGGACGGCGGGACGACGCGGGCGCACGACGCGCGGCGCGTCGCGGAGGGAGCGGCGTGAGCGGTGGGACGGCGGTCGCCGAGGTGACGGTGGAGCTGGCGGACGCGGAGGCCACCCGCGCGTACGGTGCGGCGCTCGCGGGCCTGCTGCGCCCCGGGGACCTGGTCGTGCTGACCGGTGACCTCGGCGCGGGCAAGACGACGCTGACCCAGGGCATCGGCACCGGCCTGCACGTGCGCGGGGCGGTCGCGTCGCCGACGTTCGTCATCGCCCGGGTGCACCCCCCGCTGCCGCGACCGGACGGCCCTCCCGGCCCGGCCCTGGTGCACGTCGACGCGTACCGGCTGGGCTCGCTCGACGAGGTCGACGCCCTGGACCTGGACGCGTCGCTCGACGAGTCGGTGACGGTCGTGGAGTGGGGCGAGGGGCTGGTCGAGGCGCTCGCCGCCGACCGCCTCGAGGTCGCCCTGCGCCGCCCCCGGGGTACCGGGGACGGCGCCCCCGGCACCGACGACGAGGACGCGTCCGCGGGGGTCCGCACCGTGACGGTCCGGGCGCGCGGCGACCGCTGGCGCGACGTGCCCCTGCCCGCCTGACGTCCTCGACCCCGACAGCCGACCCCCCCGAACACCCGGAAGGAACCACCCCGGTGCCCGTCCTCGCGCTCGACACCTCCGCCGCCGCGTCCGCCGCCGTCGTCGACGACACGGGGCGCACGCTCGCGACCCGCTCGTCCGGCGAGACCCGCCGGCACGCGGAGACCCTGACCCCCCTGCTGGACGCGGTGCTCGCCGAGGCGGGCGTCGTGCGCACGGAGCTGACCGCCGTCGTGGTGGGGACGGGGCCGGCGCCGTTCACCGGCCTGCGGGTGGGGCTGGTGACCGCGCGGACGCTCGGCCTGGCGCTCGGCGTGCCGGTGCACGGGGTGTCGTCGCTGGACGCGGTCGCGCTCGCGGCGGTGCGGGAGACCGGACCCGGCACCGACGTCCTGGTGGTCACCGACGCCCGCCGGCGCGAGGTCTACTGGGCGCGGTACCGGTCCGTCGTCGCGGGCGCCGCAGCGGGCGTGGAGCTCGTCGACGGCCCGGGCGTCGAGGCACCGGCGGCGCTCGCGGACCGCGGGCTCGACGGGGCGCTGCTCGTCGGCGCGGGCACGGACCTGTACCCGGACGCGCTGCCGGCCGCCCCGGCGGTCGCGGGCCGGCCCGGGCTCGCCGTCGTCGACCCGGCCGACCTGGCCCGCGTCGCGCTCGCACGCCTGGCGGTCGCCGCTCCCGGCACCGTGCTGCCGACCGAGCCGCTGTACCTGCGCCGCCCGGACGCCGTCCCGCCGGCGGCGGGCAGGCGGGTCCTGGGGTCGTGACCGCCGACCTGCGCCCGCTGGTCCCGGCCGACCTGGACGCGCTGGAGGCGATGGAGCACGCGCTGTTCGGCGCGGGTGCCTGGTCGCGCGCCTCGCTGGCCGAGGAGCTGGACGGGCCGGGGCGCTGGTACGTCGGAGCGCAGGACCGGGACTCGGGCGAGCTCGTCGGGTACGCGGGACTCTGGTTCGACGGCTTCGACGGCCAGGTGATGACCATCGGGACCCGCCCGGACGCCCAGGGCCGCGGTGTGGGCCGGCTGCTGCTGGACGCCCTGGTCGGCCGGGCCCGCGAGCTGCGGGCGACCGACGTCCTGCTCGAGGTCCGGGTCGACAACGAGCCGGCGCTGCGACTCTACGAGCGCGCGGGGTTCGAGCGGTTCGGCCGGCGCAGGGGCTACTACCAGCCGGAGAACGTGGACGCATGGACGATGCGGCTGCGGCTCACCGGCACACCGGCCCCGGGGACGACGGACGGGCCGTAGCCGGCACCGGGGTGCGGCCACGGCCCGTCGCGGGTCGTGCGGATGTCAGATCGTGCGGGAGACGTCCTCGAAGTCGAGGCGCTCCTGGCGGGGGTGCGAGGCCGGCATGCCGAACCCCTCGACGTCCGCGGGCGCCGCGCCGACGTTCGCGACCATGATCGACCGCCAGGAGGTGCCGGCGAACAGGTCGGCGTCCAGGCCGGCCGCGTCGTAGCCGGTCATCGGGCCGACGTGCAGCCCGGCGGCGCGCAGCCCGACGATGAGGTAACCGGCCTGCAGGAACGCGTTGTCGCGGGACATGCGCTCGCGGACGGCGTCGGCGCCGGCGAGGTTCTCCCGGGCCCCGGCCATGTGCGGCGCCAGGCGGGGGAGCTGCTCGTGGAAGTCCAGGTCCGCGGCCACGACGAGGCTCAGCGGGGCGCGCAGGGTCTTCGCCTTGTTGCCGTCGTTCATGTGGGCGACCAGGCGCTCGCGGGCCTCGGGGGTGCGGACCAGGAGCAGCCGCAGCGGCAGCGTGTTCATGGCGGTCGGGCCCCACCGGACGACGTCCCAGACGGCGCGGATCTGGTCGTCGGTCACCTCGTCGTCGGCGAAGGTGTTGACGGTGCGAGCCGCGCGGAAGACGAGGTCGGCGATCTCGGCGGGGACGCGGAGCCCGCTCGGGGCGGTGTCGATGCTCATAACTGGTTGAATCCACAACGACCTCGCGGGATTCCGGTTGCCTCGGTGAACCGCGTCACACCGGCCGGTGCCGGCGGGGCACCGGGGCCCCGGCCCGGGCCGACCCCGGCGCGAGCCCACGCGCCCCGCGACCTAGGATGGGCCCCATGCCCGAAGCGCCCCTCGTCCTGGGGATCGAGACGTCCTGCGACGAGACCGGGGTCGCCCTGGTCCGCGCCCACCCCGACCGCAGCGAGCTCCTGGTCGACGCCGTCGCGTCCTCCATGGACGAGCACGCCCGGTTCGGCGGCATCATCCCCGAGATCGCCTCGCGCGCCCACCTCGAGGCGATGATCCCGACGATCGAGCGCGCGCTCGGCACGGCGGGCGTCACGCTCGCGGACGTCGACGCCGTCGCGGTCACCGCCGGCCCCGGCCTGATCGGGTCGCTGACCGTCGGCACGGCCGCCGCGAAGGCGCTGGCGTACGGGCTCGGCGCGCCGCTCTACGGCGTCAACCACGTGATCGGCCACGCCGCCGTGGACGAGCTCGTGCACGGCCTGTTCCCGGACCGGGTCATGGCGCTGGTCGTCTCCGGCGGGCACTCCAGCCTGCTGCTGGTCGACGACGTCGTCACCGGCGTGCACGAGCTCGGCTCGACGCTCGACGACGCCGCGGGGGAGGCGTTCGACAAGGTCGGGCGCCTGCTCGGCCTGCCCTACCCGGGCGGCCCGCACATCGACCGGCTGGCGCGCGAGGGCGACCCCACGGCGATCCGGTTCCCGCGCGGCCTGTCCGCCGCGAAGGACCAGGAGAAGCACGCGGACGACTTCTCGTTCTCCGGCCTCAAGACGGCCGTGGCCCGCTGGGTCGAGGCCCGGGAGGACGCCGGCGAGCAGATCCCGCTGGCGGACGTGTCGGCGTCGTTCGCCGCGGCGGTCGCCGACGTGCTGACCGCCAAGACCATCGCGGCCTGCCGGCGGCACGGGGTGGACACGCTGGTGGTCGGCGGCGGGTTCTCCGCGAACTCCCAGCTGCGGGACATGGCCGCCGAGCGGTGCGCGGCGGCCGGCATCGAGCTGCGCATCCCGCCGATCCGGTACTGCACGGACAACGGCGCGATGATCGCGGCCCTGGGCGCGGCCGTGGTCCGCCGCGGCCTGGCCCCCTCGGACCTCGGCATCGGGGTCGACTCCACGATGCCCCTGGAGACCGTCACGGTCTGACCGCCGTCACATCCGCCGAGGTCATGAGACGAAGAAACCCCGGCCGTCATGCTCCGAAGAGCACGCTGCGCCGGGGACTTGTCCCCTAGCCTAGGCGACGGATGCTGATCGAGGGAGACCATGAGCGAGCGTCTCCGGACGACGATCCCACTGCCGCGGCTCACGCCCTACGAGCGGGCGGTCGCAGGGACCGGTGTCGATGCCGTGGCCTT
>DAMBCY010000066.1:0-14276 GCA_032056255.1 Cellulomonas sp.
GAAGCCATCGCGAACCGCACCATCTCCCGCCGCGTCTCGTTCGCCCGGATCGACGAGCCGCTCGAGGTCCCCGACCTCCTCGGGCTGCAGACGGAGAGCTTCGACTGGCTGCTCGGCAACGAGAAGTGGCAGGCCCGCGTCGCCGCCGCTCTCGAGAACGGCCGTCAGGACGTCCCGGAGACCGCTGGACTGGAGGAGATCTTCGAGGAGATCTCCCCGATCGAGGACTTCGGCGGCACCATGTCGCTGTCGTTCCGCGAGCACCGTTTCGAGCCGCCGAAGTACACGGCCGACGAGTGCAAGGAGAAGGACTTCACCTACGCGGCGCCGCTGTTCGTCACCGCGGAGTTCGTGAACTACACCACCGGTGAGATCAAGAGCCAGACGGTCTTCATGGGCGACTTCCCGCTCATGAGCGAGCGCGGCACCTTCATCATCAACGGCACCGAGCGCGTCGTCGTGTCGCAGCTGGTCCGCTCGCCGGGCGTGTACTTCGAGCGCGCCGCCGACAAGACCTCCGACAAGGACATCTTCTCGGTCAAGATGATCCCGAGCCGCGGCGCCTGGCTGGAGTTCGAGATCGACAAGCGCGACAACGTCGGCGTCCGCGTCGACCGCAAGCGCAAGCAGAACGCCACCGTGCTGCTCAAGGCCCTCGGCATGACCGAGGCGGAGATCCGCGAGGAGTTCGCGCAGTTCCCGGCCGTCATCGACACCCTGGAGAAGGACCACGTCCAGACCCAGGACGAGGCGCTGCTCGACCTCTACCGCAAGATCCGCCCGGGCGAGCCGCCCACCGTCGAGGCCGGTCGCGCGCTGATCGAGAACTTCTACTTCAACCCCAAGCGCTACGACCTCGCGAAGGTCGGCCGCTACAAGCTGAACAAGAAGCTCGGCATCGACGTGCCGCTCGCCGACTCGGTGCTGTCCAAGGACGACATCGTCGCGGCGATCAAGTACATGGCCGCGCTGCACGCCGACGTCGCGACGCTCCCGGGCGTCCGGGGCGGCGAGGCGGTCGAGGTCCGCGTCGAGACCGACGACATCGACCACTTCGGCAACCGTCGCATCCGCGCGGTGGGCGAGCTCATCCAGAACCAGGTCCGCACGGGCCTGTCCCGGATGGAGCGCGTCGTGCGCGAGCGCATGACCACCCAGGACGTCGAGGCGATCACGCCGCAGACGCTGATCAACATCCGCCCCGTCGTGGCCTCCATCAAGGAGTTCTTCGGGACGAGCCAGCTGTCGCAGTTCATGGACCAGAACAACCCGCTCGCCGGCCTGACGCACAAGCGTCGCCTGTCCGCGCTGGGCCCGGGTGGTCTGTCCCGCGACCGCGCCGGCATGGAGGTCCGTGACGTCCACCCGTCGCACTACGGCCGCATGTGCCCGATCGAGACCCCCGAGGGCCCGAACATCGGCCTGATCGGCTCGCTCGCGACGTTCGGCCGGATCAACCCGTTCGGCTTCGTCGAGACCCCGTACCGCAAGGTCGTCGACGGTGTCGTGACGGACGACGTGCACTACCTGACCGCCGACGACGAGGACCGCTACGTCATCGCGCAGGCCAACGCGGCCGTGCGCGAGGACGGGCACTTCGCCGAGGAGACCGTCCTGGTCCGCGTCAAGGGTGGCGACACCGAGGACGTCCCGGCCGAGGTCGTCGACTACATGGACGTCTCGCCGCGCCAGATGGTGTCGGTCGCGACGGCCCTCATCCCGTTCCTCGAGCACGACGACGCGAACCGCGCGCTCATGGGCGCGAACATGCAGCGCCAGGCCGTGCCGCTGGTCCGCTCCGAGGCGCCGCTGGTCGGCACCGGCATGGAGTGGCGCGCGGCGGTCGACGGCGGCGACCTCATCGTCGCCGACAAGGCCGGCGTCGTCACGGAGGTGTCGGCCGACCTCATCACGATCGCGAACGACGACGCCACGACGACGACCCACCGGGTCGCGAAGTTCCGCCGCGCGAACCAGGGCACGAGCTACAACCAGCGCGTCCTGGTCGACCAGGGGCAGCGCGTCGAGGTCGGCTCCGTGCTGGCCGACGGCCCGGCCTCGGACGAGGGCGAGCTGTCCCTCGGCCGCAACCTGCTGGTCGCGTTCATGTCGTGGGAGGGCCACAACTACGAGGACGCGATCATCCTGTCGCAGCGCCTCGTGCAGGACGACGTCCTGTCCTCGATCCACATCGAGGAGCACGAGGTCGACGCCCGCGACACGAAGCTCGGCCCCGAGGAGATCACGCGGGACATCCCGAACGTCTCCGAGGAGGTCCTGGCGGACCTGGACGAGCGCGGCATCATCCGCATCGGCGCCGAGGTCTCCGCGGGCGACGTGCTGGTCGGCAAGGTCACCCCGAAGGGCGAGACCGAGCTGACCCCGGAGGAGCGCCTGCTGCGCGCGATCTTCGGCGAGAAGGCCCGCGAGGTCCGCGACACGTCCCTCAAGGTGCCGCACGGCGAGTCCGGCACGGTCATCGAGGTGCGCACGTTCAACCGCGAGGACGGCGACGAGCTGCCCGCCGGCGTGAACGAGCTCGTCCGGGTGTACATCGCCCAGCGCCGCAAGATCACGGACGGCGACAAGCTCGCCGGCCGCCACGGCAACAAGGGCGTCATCTCGAAGATCCTCCCCGTCGAGGACATGCCGTTCCTCCCGGACGGCACCGCGGTGGACATCGTCCTGAACCCGATGGGCGTCCCCGGGCGCATGAACGTCGGCCAGGTGCTGGAGGTCCACCTCGGGTGGATCGCCAAGCAGGGCTGGGACGTCCAGCTGGCCGAGGGCGACCTGTCCTGGGTCGACCAGGTGCCGGACGTCGCGAAGTCGTCGTCGCCGGGCAACCCGGTCGCGACGCCGGTGTTCGACGGCGTGCCGGAGGAGACCCTCACCGGTCTGCTCGGCGCGACGCTGCCGAACCGCGACGGCGAGCGCATGGTCGGCGTGGACGGCAAGGCGCGGCTGTTCGACGGCCGCTCCGGCGAGCCGTTCCCGGACCCGGTGGCCGTCGGCTACATGTACATCCTCAAGCTGCACCACCTGGTGGACGACAAGATCCACGCCCGGTCGACCGGCCCGTACTCGATGATCACGCAGCAGCCGCTGGGTGGGAAGGCGCAGTTCGGCGGTCAGCGGTTCGGCGAGATGGAGGTGTGGGCCCTCGAGGCGTACGGCGCCGCCTACACGCTGCAGGAGCTCCTCACCATCAAGTCGGACGACATCCCCGGCCGCGTCAAGGTGTACGAGGCGATCGTCAAGGGGGAGAACATCCCCGACTCGGGCATCCCGGAGTCCTTCAAGGTCCTCCTCAAGGAGATGCAGTCGCTCTGCCTGAACGTCGAGGTGCTGTCGTCCGACGGCGTGTCGATCGACATGCGCGAGAACGACGACGAGGTCTACCGCGCGGCGGAGGAGCTGGGCATCGACCTGTCCCGCCGCCCGAACGCCGCCAGCAGCATCGACGAGATCTGACGCCGAGCGTCCGCCGGCCCCTGGGCGACCAGGGACCGGCGGGCCGCCCGCACCCCCTTGCACCATTCCGTCCGCCGGACCGCGACCCGCGGCGACCGGCAAGCGAAGGAAGTAGGACCCCTTGCTCGACGTCAACGTCTTCGACGAGCTGCGCATCGGCCTGGCCTCGGCCGACGACATCCGTGCCTGGTCGCACGGCGAGGTGAAGAAGCCCGAGACCATCAACTACCGGACCCTCAAGCCCGAGAAGGACGGTCTCTTCTGCGAGAAGATCTTCGGTCCCACCCGGGACTGGGAGTGCTACTGCGGCAAGTACAAGCGCGTGCGCTTCAAGGGCATCATCTGCGAGCGCTGCGGCGTCGAGGTGACCCGCTCGAAGGTCCGCCGTGAGCGGATGGGCCACATCGAGCTCGCCGCCCCCGTCACGCACATCTGGTTCTTCAAGGGTGTGCCCTCGCGGCTGGGCTACCTGCTGGACCTGGCCCCGAAGGACCTCGAGAAGGTCATCTACTTCGCGGCGTACATGATCACGTGGGTCGACGTCGACGGCCGGCACGAGGACCTCCCGAACCTCCAGAACGAGATCGACCTGGAGCGCAAGGAGATCGCGGACCGCCGCGACAACGACATCAACACCCGCGCCCAGAAGCTCGAGGCCGACCTGGCCGAGCTCGAGGCCGAGGGTGCGAAGGCCGACGCGCGCCGCAAGGTCCGTGACTCCGCCGACCGCGAGATGGCGCAGATCCGCAAGCGCGCGGACGCGGAGATCGACCGCCTCGACACCATCTGGGACCGGTTCAAGAACCTCAAGGTCGCGGACCTCGAGGGCGACGAGCTGCTCTACCGCCAGCTCCAGGACCGCTACGGGAACTACTTCGAGGGCTCGATGGGCGCCGCGGCGATCCAGAAGCGCCTCGAGGCGTTCGACCTGGAGGCCGAGTCCGAGGCGCTGCGCGAGATCATCCGCACCGGCAAGGGCCAGCGCAAGACCCGCGCGCTCAAGCGCCTCAAGGTCGTCAACGCGTTCCTCACCACGACGAACTCGCCGACCGGCATGGTGCTGGACGCCGTCCCGGTCATCCCGCCGGACCTGCGCCCGATGGTGCAGCTCGACGGCGGCCGGTTCGCCACGTCCGACCTGAACGACCTGTACCGCCGCGTCATCAACCGGAACAACCGCCTCAAGCGGCTCCTGGACCTGGGCGCGCCGGAGATCATCGTCAACAACGAGAAGCGGATGCTCCAGGAGGCCGTCGACTCGCTGTTCGACAACGGCCGCCGCGGTCGTCCCGTCACCGGCCCGGGCAACCGGCCGCTGAAGTCGATCTCCGACATGCTCAAGGGCAAGCAGGGTCGCTTCCGCCAGAACCTGCTCGGCAAGCGCGTCGACTACTCGGGCCGTTCGGTCATCGTCGTCGGCCCGCAGCTGAAGCTGCACCAGTGCGGTCTGCCCAAGCAGATGGCGCTCGAGCTGTTCAAGCCGTTCGTGATGAAGCGCCTGGTGGACCTGAACCACGCGCAGAACATCAAGTCGGCCAAGCGCATGGTCGAGCGCGCGCGCCCGGTCGTGTGGGACGTGCTCGAGGAGGTCATCACCGAGCACCCGGTGCTGCTGAACCGTGCGCCCACGCTGCACCGTCTGGGCATCCAGGCGTTCGAGCCCCAGCTGGTCGAGGGCAAGGCGATCCACCTGCACCCGCTCGTCTGCGGCGCGTTCAACGCCGACTTCGACGGCGACCAGATGGCCGTCCACCTGCCCCTGAGCGCGGAGGCGCAGGCCGAGGCCCGCATCCTCATGCTCTCGAGCAACAACATCCTCAAGCCGTCCGACGGCCGCCCGGTGACCATGCCCTCGCAGGACATGATCATCGGCCTGTTCCACCTGACCTCCGACAAGGTCGACCCGGTGGGTGCCGGACGGGCGTTCAGCTCGGTGTCCGAGGCGATCATGGCGTTCGACCAGGGGTCGCTGGACCTCAACGCGGTCGTCAGGATCCGCATGGACGAGCTGGTGTTCGGCGAGGGCCAGGTGCCCGAGGGCTTCGTCGAGGGCGAGCCGTTCCTCTTCGAGACCACGCTGGGCCGCGCGCTGTTCAACGAGCTGCTGCCGGTCGACTACCCGTACGAGAACGGCGTCGTCGACAAGAAGCGGCTGTCGGTCATCGTCAACGACCTGGCGGAGCGGTACCCGAAGGTCGAGGTGGCCGCGTCGCTGGACGCCCTGAAGGAGGCCGGCTTCCGCTGGGCCACCCGCTCGGGCGTGACGATCTCCATCTCGGACGTCGCGGCGCCGAACCAGAAGGCGGAGATCCTCGCCGAGCACGAGGCGCGCGCGACGAAGGTGCAGGGCCAGTACGACAAGGGCCTCATCACCGACGACGAGCGTCGCCAGGAGCTCATCGAGATCTGGACGCAGGCCACCGACAAGGTCGCCAAGGCGATGCAGGAGAACTTCGACGCCCGGAACACCGTGTTCCGGATGGTCGGCTCCGGCGCGCGAGGCAACTGGATGCAGGTCCGGCAGATCGCCGGCATGCGTGGTCTCGTGGCGAACCCGAAGGGCGAGATCATCCCCCGCCCGATCAAGGCGAACTACCGTGAGGGCCTGTCCGTCCTCGAGTACTTCATCGCCACGCACGGTGCCCGCAAGGGCCTCGCGGACACCGCGCTGCGGACCGCCGACTCGGGCTACCTGACCCGTCGTCTGGTGGACGTGTCGCAGGACGTCATCGTCCGCGAGGAGGACTGCGGCACCGAGCGCGGCCTGACCATGCCGATCGGCGTGCCGGCCGGGGACGCCCTGCGTCGTCACGACAAGGTGGAGACCTCGGTGTTCTCGCGGACCCTCGCGACGGACGCCGAGATCGACGGCGAGGTCATCGGCCGCGCGGGCGACGACATCGGCGACGTGCTGCTGGACCGCCTGCTGGCGGCCGGCGTCACCGAGCTGAAGGTCCGCTCCGTGCTGACCTGCGAGTCGCGCGTCGGCACCTGCGCGAAGTGCTACGGCCGCTCGCTGGCCACCGGCAAGCTCGTCGACATCGGCGAGGCCGTCGGCATCATCGCGGCCCAGTCGATCGGTGAGCCCGGCACCCAGCTGACGATGCGCACCTTCCACACCGGTGGTGTCGCCTCGGCGGAGGACATCACGCAGGGTCTGCCGCGTGTCCAGGAGCTCTTCGAGGCCCGCACCCCCAAGGGTGAGAGCCCCATCGCGGAGTTCTCCGGCCGCATCACGATCGACGAGGCCGACCGGGTCCGCCGCATCGTGCTGACCCCGGACGACGGCTCCGAGGAGATCGCCTACCCGATCACCAAGCGCTCGCGCCTGCTGGTCGGCGACGGCGACCACGTCGAGGTCGGCACCCAGCTGGTCCAGGGTGCCGTGGACCCGAAGAAGGTCCTGCGCATCCTCGGCCCCCGCGCCACCCAGAAGCACCTGGTGGACGAGGTCCAGGAGGTCTACAACTCCCAGGGCGTGGACATCCACGACAAGCACATCGAGGTCATCGTGCGGCAGATGCTGCGTCGCGTGACCGTGCTGGACTCCGGCGACACCGGCCTGCTCCCGGGCGAGCTGGCCGAGCGCGGCCGGTTCGAGGACGCGAACCGCCGTGCGGTCGCCGAGGGCGGGCAGCCGGCCTCCGGCCGTCCGGAGCTGATGGGCATCACGAAGGCGTCGCTCGCGACCGACTCGTGGCTGTCGGCGGCGTCCTTCCAGGAGACGACGCGCGTCCTCACCGAGGCCGCGATGTCGGGCCGGTCCGACCCGCTGCTGGGTCTGAAGGAGAACGTCATCCTCGGCAAGCTGATCCCCGCCGGTACGGGCCTGCCCCGCTACCACGAGGTGTCGGTGGAGCCCACGGAGGAGGCGAAGGCCGAGCTGTACCCGTCCTTCGGCTACGACGAGATCGACTTCCCCGCCCTGGGCCTCGGCTCGGGCGAGGCGATCCCGCTCGAGGACATCGACTTCGGCGACTTCCCGCGCTGATCTCGACGCCACCGACCCGAGGGGGTCCGCCGCACGCGCGGCGGGCCCCCTCGGGCGCGCCGGACGCCCGGACGTGCCCCCGACCTGCGGCGCGCGGCAGGCGGGGGAGCGCCACCGGGTGCCCGCGGCACCGGGCCGCCACCGGCTGCTTTGACGGTGCGCGGACCCGGCGGTAACGTTGGACACCGTGCCCGCGCCGTCGGGCTCTCGCGCGTGCTCGTTCCGAGCACGGAGTGGACACCCCCACCGCACCTCGACCCGGGAAGCCGGGAACCGGTGTGCGGAGCAGGCCGGGGACGACACACCCGAGCGCGGGGGTCGGTTCGGGACGCAAGACCAGCGGGGTAGTCGCGCGACGGGCGACGATCCGCAGCACATGCCGGCCGTCCAGGGAGACGGGCCCGGTCAGACCAGACCATCCGAGCGACGGAGACGTAGTGCCTACGATCCAGCAGCTGGTCCGCAAGGGCCGGAAGCCGAAGACGAACAAGTCGAAGACCCCTGCGCTGCAGGGCAGCCCGCAGCGCCGCGGCGTCTGCACCCGCGTGTACACGACCACCCCGAAGAAGCCGAACTCGGCTCTCCGCAAGGTCGCGCGCGTCAAGCTCTCCTCGGGCATCGAGGTGACGGCCTACATCCCCGGTGAGGGCCACAACCTGCAGGAGCACTCGATCGTGCTCGTGCGCGGCGGTCGTGTGAAGGACCTGCCCGGTGTCCGCTACAAGATCATCCGTGGCGCTCTGGACACCCAGGGCGTGAAGAACCGCAAGCAGGCGCGTAGCCGCTACGGCGCGAAGAAGGGCTGAACCGATGCCTCGCAAGGGTCCGGCCCCGAAGCGGCCGCTCATCATCGACCCGGTCTACGGATCGCCGGTCGTCACCCAGCTGATCAACAAGGTCCTGCTCGACGGCAAGAAGTCCGTCGCGGAGGCCATCGTCTACGGCGCCCTCGAGGGCGTTCGTGAGAAGACCCAGGGCGACCCGGTCGTCGTGCTCAAGCGCGCGCTGGACAACGTCCGCCCGTCGCTCGAGGTGCGGTCCCGCCGTGTCGGTGGCGCGACCTACCAGGTCCCGGTCGAGGTCCGCCCCGTCCGCCAGACCACCCTCGCGCTGCGCTGGCTCACGGACTACTCGCGCGCTCGCCGCGAGAAGACCATGACCGAGCGCCTCATGAACGAGATCCTCGACGCGTCCAACGGCCTCGGTGCCGCGGTGAAGCGCCGCGAGGACATGCACAAGATGGCCGAGTCCAACAAGGCGTTCGCCCACTACCGCTGGTAACCCCAGCAGTAGGGCGGACCCCACTACCGAGGGGCTGAACCTGTGGCACTGGACGTGCTGACGGACCTGAACAAGGTCCGCAACATCGGCATCATGGCGCACATCGATGCCGGCAAGACGACGACCACCGAGCGGATCCTGTACTACACGGGCGTCAACTACAAGATCGGCGAGACCCACGACGGTGCGTCGACGACGGACTGGATGGAGCAGGAGCAGGAGCGCGGCATCACGATCACGTCCGCCGCTGTGACCGCCTTCTGGAACAAGGGCAAGTCGAACGAGACGCAGATCAACGTCATCGACACGCCCGGTCACGTGGACTTCACCGTCGAGGTGGAGCGTTCGCTGCGCGTGCTCGACGGCGCGGTCGCGGTGTTCGACGGCAAGGAGGGCGTGGAGCCCCAGTCGGAGACCGTGTGGCGCCAGGCCGACAAGTACGAGGTCCCCCGCATCTGCTTCGTCAACAAGATGGACAAGCTGGGTGCGGACTTCTACTTCACGGTCGACACCATCGTGAACCGCCTCAAGGCCAAGCCGCTGGTGATCCAGCTGCCGATCGGCGCCGAGAACGACTTCATCGGCGTCGTCGACCTGGTCGAGATGCGCGCGCTCGTGTGGCGTGGCGAGACCGAGATGGGCGCGAAGTACGAGATCGAGGAGATCCCGGCCGACCTCCAGGAGCGGGCGGACCAGTTCCGCGGCGAGCTGCTCGAGGCCGTCGCCGAGACGGACGACGACCTGCTCGAGAAGTTCCTGGGCGGTGAGGAGCTCACGGTCGCCGAGATCAAGGCCGGCATCCGCAAGCTCACCATCGCCGGTGAGGCGTTCCCGGTCCTGTGCGGCTCGGCGTTCAAGAACAAGGGCGTCCAGCCCATGCTCGACGCCGTCGTCGACTACCTCCCGTCGCCCCTCGACGTCCCGGCCATCCAGGGCCACGACGTCAAGGACGAGGAGATCGTCATCGAGCGCCACCCGGACGCCACCGAGCCGTTCTCGGCCCTGGCGTTCAAGATCGCCGCGCACCCGTTCTTCGGCAAGCTCACCTTCATCCGCGTGTACTCGGGGAAGGTCGTGCAGGGCGCCCAGGTCATGAACTCGACCAAGGGCAAGAAGGAGCGCATCGGGAAGATCTTCCAGATGCACGCCAACAAGGAGAACCCGGTCGACGAGGCCACGGCTGGCCACATCTACGCGTTCATCGGCCTGAAGGACGTCACCACCGGTGACACCCTGTCGGACATGAGCGCGCAGGTCATCCTCGAGTCGATGACCTTCCCGGAGCCCGTCATCGACGTGGCGATCGAGCCGAAGACGAAGGGTGACCAGGAGAAGCTCTCCGTGGCCATCCAGAAGCTCGCCGAGGAGGACCCGACGTTCCGGGTCCGTCTGGACGAGGAGACCGGCCAGACCGTCATCGGCGGCATGGGTGAGCTCCACCTCGACATCCTCGTCGACCGCATGCGTCGCGAGTTCAAGGTCGAGGCCAACGTCGGCAAGCCGCAGGTCGCGTACCGCGAGACGATCCGCCGCACGGTGGAGAAGATCGACTACACGCACAAGAAGCAGACGGGTGGCTCCGGCCAGTTCGCCAAGGTCCAGATGACCTTCGAGCCGCTGGAGTCCGAGGACGGCGCGATGTACGAGTTCGTGAACGCCGTCACCGGTGGTCGCGTGCCTCGCGAGTACATCCCGTCGGTCGACCAGGGCATCCAGAGCGCGATGCAGCTGGGCGTGCTGGCCGGCTTCCCGCTGGTCGGCATCAAGGCGACGCTCCTCGACGGTGCGGCGCACGACGTCGACTCGTCCGAGATGGCGTTCAAGATCGCGGGCTCGATGATCCTCAAGGAGGCCGTCCGCAAGGCGGACCCGGTCCTCCTCGAGCCGATCATGGCCGTCGAGGTGCGCACGCCCGAGGAGTACATGGGCGACGTCATCGGCGACATCAACTCGCGACGCGGCATGATCCAGTCCATGGAGGACGCGACGGGCGTGAAGGTGATCCGCGCCCAGGTCCCCCTCTCCGAGATGTTCGGGTACGTCGGCGACCTGCGGTCCAAGACCCAGGGTCGCGCGGTGTACTCGATGCAGTTCGACAGCTACGCCGAGGTTCCTCGGAATGTTGCCGACGAGATCATCAAGAAGACCCGGGGCGAGTAGTCCCACAGGTCGAACCGAGAACGACCAATCAACCCGACCCGTAGGACCGCACGTCCGCAGGGGCACTGAGCCCCTGCATCGTCCGGCAATCTCTACACAAGAGTCCTGAGGAGGACCAAGTGGGCAAGGCGAAGTTCGAGCGGACGAAGCCGCACGTCAACATCGGGACCATCGGTCACGTCGACCACGGCAAGACGACGCTGACCGCTGCGATCTCGAAGGTGCTGCACGACAAGTACCCCGACCTGAACCCCTTCACGCCGTTCGACGAGATCGACAAGGCGCCGGAGGAGAAGCAGCGCGGCATCACGATCAACATCGCGCACGTCGAGTACCAGACGGAGAAGCGTCACTACGCTCACGTCGACGCGCCGGGTCACGCCGACTACATCAAGAACATGATCACGGGTGCGGCGCAGATGGACGGCGCCATCCTCGTGGTCGCCGCCACCGACGGCCCGATGGCCCAGACGCGTGAGCACGTCCTGCTCGCCCGTCAGGTCGGCGTGCCCTACCTGCTGGTGGCGCTCAACAAGTCCGACATGGTCGACGACGAGGAGATCCTCGAGCTCGTCGAGATGGAGGTCCGCGAGCTGCTGTCGTCGCAGGGCTTCGACGGTGACGAGGCGCCGGTCATCCGCGTCTCCGGCCTGAAGGCCCTCGAGGGCGACCCGGAGTGGGTCGCGTCCGTCGAGGCGCTGCTGGACGCCGTGGACGAGTCCGTCCCGGAGCCGGTCCGCGACATGGACAAGCCGTTCCTCATGCCGATCGAGGACGTCTTCACCATCACCGGTCGTGGCACCGTCGTCACCGGCAAGGTCGACCGCGGGAAGCTCGCGATCAACTCCGAGGTCGAGATCGTCGGCATCCGCCCGGCGCAGAAGACCACGGTCACCGGCATCGAGATGTTCCACAAGCAGATGGACGAGGCGTGGGCCGGCGAGAACTGCGGCCTCCTGCTCCGCGGCACCAAGCGCGAGGACGTCGAGCGCGGCCAGGTCGTCGTGAAGCCGGGCTCCATCACGCCGCACACCGAGTTCGAGGGCCAGGTCTACATCCTGGCCAAGGACGAGGGCGGGCGTCACAACCCGTTCTACTCGAACTACCGTCCGCAGTTCTACTTCCGGACCACCGACGTCACCGGCGTCATCACGCTGCCCGAGGGCACCGAGATGGTCATGCCCGGCGACAACACGGAGATCTCCGTGACGCTGATCCAGCCCATCGCCATGGAGGAGGGCCTCGGCTTCGCCATCCGCGAGGGTGGCCGCACCGTCGGCTCGGGCAAGGTCACGAAGATCAACAAGTGATCTGAGCCCCTGAGGGGGGCCACGCACCACCGGGAGGGCCCGGACGCCACGGCGTCCGGGCCCTCCTGCGTGTCCCCCGGGGTTCCCCTTGGTGCCACCCGCGTGCCGAGGGAGGCTCCCGTCGGTCGAGGGAGGCTCCCGGCAGTCTCTCCGTCGGGGGCTCGAACCCTCCCTCGCGCCCCGTCGGCTGCCGCGCGGTGGGGGTGGTTCGGGAGGGTGGTGCGGCGGGTCGGGGAGATCGGGGGCTGTGGACAACCGCGATCGGGCGCGCGCGGCTGCCACTCTGGACCGATGGAGCAGGGGACGCGGCAGCGGGTGCGGGACGTGGTGGGACGGTCGGGTGTGCTGACGCCGGAGGACGCGGAGCGCACCGGGTCGTCGGGGGAGGACCTCCGGGAGGCGTGCCGGTCGGGCGACCTCGTGCGGGTGCGGTTCGGGACCTACGCGCCGGCGGAGACCTGGCGGGCGCTCGACGAGGCCGGACGCCACCGGCTCCGGGTGCTCGCGGCCGCACGCCGGCTGCGCGAACCGCTGTTCAGCCACGACTCGGCGGCCGCGCTCTGGCGGCTGCCCCGGGTGGGCGCGTGGCCGGCCGACGTGCACGTCACGGTCCCGCACGACCTCGGGGGACGGACCGGGCCCGGTGTGCGGAGGCACGGCGTCACGAGCGCGCCGCGGCACGTGGTGACGGTGGACGGCGTGCGCACGACCGGCGTCGCCCGGACGGTCGTCGACGTCGCCCGGACGTGGACCTTCGCGTCCGCGGTGGTCGCGGCGGATCACGCGCTGGCGCGGGGGTGGGCCACGCCGGAGCTGCTGTCCGGCGAGCTCGCGGCCGCCGGCTCGGGGCGCGGGACCAGGCGCGCGCACCGCGTCCTCGACGTGGCCTCCGGCTCGTCGGAGTCGGTGGGGGAGTCGCTGAGCCGCGCGCGGATGGTGGAGCTCGGCCTGCCGGCTCCCGAGCTGCAGCACGTGGTGCACGACCGGGCCGGGGTCGTCGGCCGGGTGGATTTCTGGTGGGAGGACCTCGGCCTGGTGGGCGAGTTCGACGGCCGGATGAAGTACCGGGTCGACGGCGTCGCCGACGGTCGAGCGCTCGAGGACCGGGTGTGGGAGGAGAAGCGCCGCGAGGACCGGCTGCGGGCGGCCGGCCTCCGCGTGGTCCGGTGGACCTGGGACGTGGCGCTCGACCCCGACCGCCTGGCAGGAGTGCTCTCCGCCGCGGGCCTGCGCCCCTGACCCCCGGCCCGGGGTACCGAGGGTGGTGCCGAGACGCCGAGGGTGCGATCCCCGGAGGCCTCCGGCGGTGCGGCGTCTCCTCCCTCGGCGCGTGGGAGGCACCAAGGGGAGGCAGGGGTGGGGCGCGCGGGTGTGACCGAGGTCCGGTTGGACGTATCCGGCTCCGGCTGGCACACTAGACAAGTTGCCCGATGACGGGGGTGCCTGCGCGCGTGCGCGCAGGGCGCCTCGAGCTCGCGGGCAGGGACGCGTTGCGAGTCCGCTACGAGCCCGGGGTCACCCGGCGCGGGGCTCCATCACACCAACGACCTCGTCCCGGACGGCGCGCGCCCCGCGTGCCGGACGGGGCCGGCGCAAGGGTCCGTCGCGAAATGCGACACGCCCGAGTGCGGGGGTCGGACACCAGGCAGTTCGACAGAGAGAGAAGTAGACGACGCCATGGCGGGACAGAAGATCCGCATCCGGCTCAAGTCCTACGACCACGAGGTCATCGACAGCTCGGCGCGCAAGATCGTCGACACGGTGACCCGCGCTGGTGCGACGGTCGTGGGTCCGGTGCCGCTGCCGACGGAGAAGAACGTCTTCTGCGTCATCCGGTCGCCTCACAAGTACAAGGACAGCCGCGAGCACTTCGAGATGCGCACACACAAGCGGCTCATCGACATCATCGATCCCACGCCGAAGGCCGTCGACTCGCTCATGCGTCTCGACCTGCCCGCGGACGTGAACATCGAGATCAAGCTCTGACGCTGGGAAGGAACTGATCTTCATGGTTACCCAGCAGAATGCGCGCCCCGTCACGGCGGTGCTCGGCACGAAGC
>DAMBCY010000067.1:0-10112 GCA_032056255.1 Cellulomonas sp.
CCCTGGAGGGCCCCCATGACCACCACGACCGAGTACGACCGGTTCGGCCCCTGGATCGACGACGTCCGGGTGCCCGAGGACGTCCCGCCGCTGTTCCGCACCCACCCGCTGGACCTCTCCGGTGCCGACCTGGTGCTGAAGGTGCCGCGGAACATCGCCCGCCGGGACGCGACCCCCGACATGGACCTCTACGACCACCTGCTGGTGCTCGCCGACGAGCGGCTGACCGTGCTGTCCCGCCGCACCGAGCTCGACCGCTCGGGTCGTGCCGGCGCGACGGTGCCGGGCCCGGACGGACGCGGCTACGACGTCCGGGTGGTGCCGCTCGCGCAGGTCGTCGCCGTCCGGGACGTGGTGGACCTGCTGGCGGGCGGGCTCACCGTCACCGCCCGGGACGGGTCGTCGGTCTCCGTGGCGTACAACGGCTCCGCCCGGGAGAACGTGCGGCGCCTGGTCGACGCCCTGCGGGACGGGGCCACGCGGGCGACCCCGAGCCGGGCCGGCCGGGCGCTGCTGGCCGCCGGACGCAGCCGGGGCGACGCGGCGCGGGCGCTCGCCGTCGGCGCCGACGACCTGGTCCTGGTCGCCGACGTGCGCGACGTCGCACGGCACCGTCCCGCGCTGACGCCGTGGGCGGGCCACGGGCGCCGGCGGGTGCACCGCGCCGGCGGGGGCGCGGAGGTCGCGACGCGCGGGCTGCTCGGTCTGCTGTCCCCGGTGACGTTGCACGCCGCCGTGATCGCGGGCGACGAGCAGGCCGTCGAGGTGTTCGCCCGGCACGACTGGCTGCTGACCGGGCGGCAGCCCGTGCACTCGTCCGCGCGCCTGGTCGTGCCGCTCGCGGCGCTGGACGGGGTGCGGGTCGCGCCGCACCCCCGGTACGCCGGGGTGGTGGTCGCGACGCTGACCGCGGGTGCGGCGGTGCTCGAGGTCGTCGTGCCCGACGGTTCCGACGCGCACGGGCTGCTCGCCGCGGCGGGGCGGTAGCGCGCACCGGCGCAGACCCCCGTCACGACCCGGTGGGCGCCGGGACCGCGGCCGGGTGCGCAGACGCGGTCGGGGCTGTGGTCTCGCGCGTGCCGTCCGCGTAGTCGCGGAGCGTCACCGAGCCGTCGCCGCGCACGTGGACCACCGTGGTGCTGCAGAGGGCGTGCCCGAACTCGGCGAGCAGGTCGCCGTCCGGGGTGCGCACCGCGACCGCGGTGCCGGCGCACGGGGCGTCCTCCGCGCCCTCCCACGTCCGCCCTGCCGGGACGCCGATGTCGAGGTCGGTGCCGGTCACGGTGACGAGGACCATCGCGGACGTGTCGTTGACGACGGCCGGCTGCGCGGTGCCCGCGTCCCACGGGACGCAGGCTGCCGCCGGCGCGATCCCGGCGAGCGCGAGCGTGGCGGCGAACGCCCGTCGGGCTCGTGCTCGGCGCATCGCACCTCCCTCTCGTCCGCGGCGGACCGCGTCGCCCGGTCTCGCGCCCTCAGTCGGCCCGGTACCCGAACACCGCCACGAGCGCACCCTCAGCGTTCCACTGCTCCGTCACCGAGTACACGTCGGACCCGAGCACGAGCGCCGCGGCCGCCGCCGCGGCGGCGTCCTGCTGCAGGCCGTAGTACAGCGTGAAGCTCCTGCTGCTGCCGGCCGGCACCACACCCAGGTCCAGGTCGATCGTGCGGCCCGCGTCGTAGCTCACCTCGTCCGACGGGGTGTACCAGACCGGCGACCCGTTCGGGAGCAGCGTGGGGTCGGGGGTGGACTTCCCGTCCGTCAGGGTCGTGACGCGGGAGTCGTCCCCGCCTGCCGCCTTGAACCAGGTCGACCGGTACCGCCAGTTCCACGCCCCGTCCCACGCCAGGGTGCGGCGGTAACGGACCCGGTCGAGCGACGACTGCCCGCTCTCCCGCGCGACGGTCACGTCGATCGCGTACACGGCGTCCGTCCCGGGGACCGGGCGCACGCGGTGCGTCACGACGAGGCCGCCTGTCTCGGTGACCGAGGTCGACGAGGTCTCGTCGTACGTGAACGACCGCAGCCGCAGGTCGCCTTCGGTGCCGGGTTCCCGGTAGGCGCGGCCGTGGACCCCACCCGCGACCGCGCCGTCGGAGACGCCCCAGCTGTCGTCCTCGACGTCGAGGTGCAGGTCCTCCGACCCGGTGGGCTCGATGCCGACCCACTCGTAGCCGAGGGTGCCGAGGCTGTGCACGCCCACGTCGACGGTGCCGTTGCTCAGCAGGGCGCCGAGCGGTTCGAAGGTCGCCGTCCAGGTGTACGTGTCGCCCCCGCGGGGGAGGCCGGCCACGCTCGGGGACGGCAGCGGTCTCGTGCTGGTGATGACGACGACGGCGTTCGCGCAGTCCCCACCGCCGAGGTACCCCTCGGCGGACTCCACCGATCTGCCGCGCGCGAGCGCGACCGCGTCCGGCGCCGCGCGGGTGAGGAAGCCGGGGCAGAGCGTGGGGAAGCTCTCGACCGCGTCGAGGACCGTCGTCGCTGTCAGCCCGTCCGGGCCCTCGACCTCGATCCGCAGGGTCCCGGCCGCGTCCGCGGGGCCGGTGATCTCCAGGTACTCCGCCCCGCTCGGTGCGAGACGCACCTCTCCGGACGCGGTCCGGTGCTCCGCGTCGAGGCTCACGGACTCGTGCGGCGGGCGCCAGCTCGTCGGCAGCACCGTGCCGTCGCTCTGCCGGCGGCCCTCCAGGGCCGCCCGCCACAGGCCGCCGTCGTCGGCGTCCGGGTCGGAGAACCCGGTGCCGCGCAGGTCGGCCCGGTCGAGCGTGTAGGTCCACTCGCGGAACCGGCTGATCATCGCGGCGTAGGTGTCGCCGTCGCCGCGGGCGACCTCCTCGATCGCGCGCGCCGGAGAGGAGCCGAACGGCGGGCGGGTGATCAGCTCCCACGTCTCCCGCACCGCGTCGGGGCCGTCGTACTGCTCCTCGAGGAACTCGGCCAGGATGAAGGAGCCGTACTCGGGCCCGCCGGCCGTGTTCGGGCCCCCCGCGTCGAACGCCTCGCGGCTGCGGGACAGGAACTCGTCTAGCGAGCGGGCGTAGTCCTCGGTCGCCACGACGCCGGGCGACTGGTCCTGCACGAGGTGGGCGCCCCACTCTGCGCTGCCCTCGAGCCACCAGTACGGGTTGTTGAGCGGGAGCGCGAGCCGGTTGAACGGCATGTACTGGTACTCGACCTGGTGGAAGTACTCGTGGAACGGCAGGTACGGCTCCAGCCGGACCGAGCTCATGATGATCGACGGGGGCGTGTCCGCGCTGAACAGCCGGTGGATGCCGGGCAGTGAGAGCCCGCCGTTGTGCTCCACCAGCGGCGTGAGGTAGACCGTCACCGCCTCGTCGGGCACGACGAAGCCGGCGCCGGAGTAGACGCTCCGGGCGCGGTCGAGGGAGTCGAGCGTCGTCTGGACGGCGCCCGGGAGCGTGCCGTTCGCCACGTCACCGAGGTCGTCCGACTCCCAGTAGACGACTGCCGTGTCGTTGCCCGCGATGCAGTCGAACAGCACGCCCGCGAACCGGATCCGCCAGTCGCACGCCCCGACGGAGGCTGCGCGCGCGGCCGGCGCGGCCCCGGCCGACTCGTCCACCGGCGTCAGCATCTCGGCCAGCGCGTCGGACAGCTCGCCGCGCGCGGTGAGCGCCTCCGCCACCTCGGGGAGCGTCGGCGCGCGCGTGGCCGCACCGGCCGCGTAGGCCTCCCCGACGGAACCGGGGTCCACGGCGGACCGCAGCAGCTCGGCGGCGAGGTCCTCGGCGGTGAGCGTGCCTGCGGCGTAGTCGGACCGCAGCCGGTCGACGTTGGTGCTCTCGACCGCCACGGTCACCGCCACGCGCTCGGCGACCTCGTCGCCGGCGGCGTCGAGGACGGTGAGGTCGTACGCGCCGTCGGGCCAGGTCCGGCCCTGCTCGGTGGTGGCGGCGGGGTCCCACGTCGCCGTGCAGCCGCCGGCACCGTCGGCGACCAGCGCGCCGACCGGCGTCGTGGCCCCCTCCGCGTCCACGGCGACCAGCACCGCGTCAGCTCCGGCGCACACGGCGGCCACCGTCGTGGACGCCCAGACGTGCTTGCCCGCGGGCACGTCCAGGACGTACGGGTCGTCGCGGACGACGAGCTCGACGTGGGTCGTCTCGCCGGCACGGCCGGAGGCCTCGACGCCACGCACGTGCAGCCACCACGTGCCGGGGGTGAGCTCGGTGCTGATCCGGGGCTCCGGGCGCGCGGCCTCGGCGGCCGGCTCGGTCGTGGGTTGCTGGTCGATCAGCGCCGCCCAGCCGGCGACGTGGTCGCCGTCGTTCTCCGTGAACGTCATGCCGACGTGCCGCTGCGACGTGGCCACCCCGTCGACGTGCGAGCCCGAGACGACCGGGGCGGCCGGCGGCGCGACGTCGACGACCGCGTCGTACGAGGCGAACGGTCCCCAGTGGCCGGCACCGTCGCGCGGCCGGACGTGGACGTACCACTCGCCGTCGCCCGGGAGCGTGAGGTCGACGGTGGGCTCGGTGACCGTCGTGCCCTCTGCCGGGTCGCTGTCGTCGGCGGGCGGCGCCGGGTCGTCGGTGACGCGCACGTCGTACCCGGCGATGCCGGAGACGTCCTCCGGGACGTCCCACTCGACGGTGATGTCCGTCGAGGAGGAGACCTCGCCCCACGGGTGGGTAGGGCTGCGCAGCTCGCCGATCCACGGTGCCTGGGTGTCGATCCCGACGCGGGTGTGCGCGACCGGGGAGACGGTGCCGTCCTCGAGCACCGCCCGCACGTGGAGCCAGCTCTCGCCCTCGCCGAGCCACGGGCTCCAGAGCGGATCGATCTGGTTGACGTCGGGCCCGGGGTCCGAGAGCGCGTCCTGGTCCGCGAGCACGGCGTACCCGGCGACGGGCTCGTCGTGGTCGACGGACAGGGTGACGTCGACGTACCAGGCGTCCACCCAGTCACCCGCGGGGCTGACCGACACCAGCGGTGGCCCGACCTCCGCCGCCCGGGCGACCCCGGGAGCGAGCGCCGTGAGGACCAGCGCGAGCACCGTCCCCGCCGCCCACCGTGCACGTGCTGACCACTCGACCACGAGACCCCCTGTGACTGCGCTGTGAGGTCCCGAGCGTGGCACCCCGGGTGAGGCCGGGGTGGCGGAACGGCGTGCGGTTCACCCGTTCGGCACCGGGGCGGCCGACCGGGCGGCTGCCCCGGCTCCGGCCCTGCGGGCCGCGGGACGCCACGAGGGGCGCCTCCCTGACGGGAGACGCCCCTCGCATGCGAACTGACCGGGAGCAGCCGATCAGACGTCGTAGTAGAGCTCGAACTCGTGCGGGTGCGGCCGCAGCCGGATCGGGTCGATCTCCGCCGAGCGCTTGTAGTCGATCCAGGTCTGGATCAGGTCCGGGGTGAACACGTTGCCGGCGGTCAGCCAGTCGTGGTCGGCCTCGAGGTTGTCGAGCACCTCGCCGAGCGAGCCCGGGACCTGCTGGATGAGCGCGTGCTCCTCCGGGGGCAGCTCGTACAGGTCCTTGTCGACCGGCTCCGGCGGCTCGATGCGGTTCTGGATGCCGTCCAGGCCGGCCATCAGCATGGCGGCGAAGCACAGGTACGGGTTCGACGACGGGTCCGGCACGCGGAACTCGATGCGCTTGGCCTTCGGGTTCGAGCCGGTCACCGGGATGCGGATGCACGCGGAGCGGTTGCGGGCCGAGTAGACCAGGTTGACCGGGGCCTCGAAGCCGGGGACCAGGCGGTGGTAGGAGTTCACCGTCGGGTTGGTGAACGCCAGCAGCGACGGGGCGTGCTTGAGCAGGCCGCCGATGTACCAGCGGGCGATGTCGGACAGGCCGCCGTAGCCCTTCTCGTCGAAGAACAGCGGCTTGCCGTCCTTCCACAGGGACTGGTGGACGTGCATGCCCGAGCCGTTGTCGCCGAACAGCGGCTTCGGCATGAAGGTCGCGGTACGGCCGTCGGCGTGCGCCACGTTCTTCACGACGTACTTGAACAGCTGCACCTTGTCGGCGGACTTGGCGAGCGTGTCGAAGCGGTAGTTGATCTCCGCCTGGCCGGCGGTGCCGACCTCGTGGTGCGCGCGCTCGACCTCGAGGCCCAGGGCGTCCAGCTGCAGCGAGATCTTGTCGCGCAGGTCGGCGAAGTGGTCGACCGGCGGGACGGGGAAGTAGCCGCCCTTGTAGGGGGTCTTGTGGCCGAGGTTGCCACCCTCCTCGACGCGGCCCGTGTTCCAGGCGGCCTCGATGGAGTCGATGGAGTAGAAGGCGGAGTTCTGCTTCGTCTCGAAGCGCACGTCGTCGAAGATGTAGAACTCGGCCTCGGGGGCGAAGAACGCCGTGTCCGCGATGCCGGTGGACCGCAGGTACGCCTCGGCCTTCGCGGCGACCTGACGGGGGTCGCGGCTGTACGGCTCGTCGGTGTACGGGTCGACGATGTGGAAGTTCAGCACGAGCGTCTTCTCCGCGCGGAACGGGTCGACGAACGCCGTCGTCACGTCCGGGAGCAGCTTCATGTCGGACTCGTTGATGGCCTGGAAGCCGCGGATCGAGGACCCGTCGAACATCTGGCCCTCGACGAAGAAGCTCTCGTCCACGGACGCGGCGGGCACGTTGAAGTGCTGCATCACGCCGGGCAGGTCGCAGAACCGGACGTCGACGAACTTGACGTCCTCGTTCTTGATGAAGGCCAGGACTTCCGCTGGCGTGGTGAACATCCGCTGCTCCTCGGGTTGACGTGCCCTCAGTCGGGCAGGACGAGGCTAGGCGGGCCCAGTTTCCCTCCGGTGTACCGATTGTTTCCGCCGTGTTACGGGGGCCCCTGCCGGTGTTGCGGGTGTGTGACATCGGTCCCGTGCCGGGGCCGGTCGCCGACGCCGGACCGGTCCCGCGGGGCGGATACCGTGGGCGCATGGTGGATCGCGAGGACGTGGGGTCGTGGCTGCAGGGACCTCCGGTGGGCGGTCCCGGGCAGGCGGGGCAGGGCACCCGGCTCGGGCTGCCGGCGCAGGGCCGGGGCGCGCTCGCGCCGCTGAGCCGTCGCGTGCCGGCCCTGGTGGTCGACTGGTTCCTCTGCCAGCTCATCGCGTCCGCGTTCCTGCCGGCCGACGCGGTGGCGCTCGGCACGCTCGCGATCTTCGCGGCGGAGAACCTGCTGCTGGTCGGGACGATCGGCACCACCGTGGGGCACCGGCTGCTCGGCATCCGGGTGCGCCGGGTCGCGCCGCCGCGCACGCTGCTCGGGACCGACGACGGCCCCGCGCCGGACCCGGGGCCGGACGCGCCGCCGAACCTGCTGCTCGGGCTGGTGCGCTCCGTGCTGCTGTGCCTGGTCGTCCCGGCGGTCGTCTGGGACGCGGACGGGCGCGGCCTGCACGACCGCGTCGCGGGCACCGCGATCGTCCGCCGCTAGGCCGCGGGCCGTCACCGCGCGCACGACGACGCGCCCGTACCCCGAGGGGTGCGGACGCGTCGGCCGAGCGGTGGGGCGGCGGCTCAGCGGCCGCGCATGCCCTTGCGGTCCGGGCGGACCCGCATCGGGTCGACGCCCTTCGGTACGGGCAGCTTCACGGCGCCGAGGGCCTGCAGGCGCTTGACGACCTCGCCGACCTCCGCCTTGGTGAGCTGCGGCTTGAGGCGCTGCACCTTGCGGGCGAGCTGGGGCAGCGGCACCTGGCCCTCCTCGCGGCCGACCTCGATCAGCGTGATCGGGACGCCCTGCAGGACGCGGGCCGTGCGCTTGCGCTCGGACTCCAGCAGCTTGCCGATGCGGGCGGACGGGCCCTCGCCGATCAGGACGACGCCGGGGCGGCCGACCCCCCGGAACACCATGTCCTGGGTGCGCGGCGCGGCGGCGACGGGCTCCTGGGTGAAGGTCCAGCCGCGGCGGATCGTGCCGAGCGCGGACAGCGCGGCGCCGGGCTGGCCCTCGATCCGGGCGTACGCGGCGCGCTCGGCCCGCCGGGTCAGCGTGAACATGGCGCCGAGCGCCGCGAACGGCAGGCCGAGCAGCAGGAAGTACAGCCACGGACCGGCCAGGAAGCCGATGACCAGGGCCGCGGCGAGGATGCCGACGAAGACCGCCAGGATCAGCCAGGTGACCGCCGGGTCCTGCTGGCGGGTCATCTGGTACGCCTGCCAGACCTGGTGGTACCACCGGGTCTTCTTCACCTTCGCGGGCGCGCTCGCCGCCGCGTTCTTGTCACGGGCCATGAGGCAGGAGTCTAGCGGCGCCCGGCCCCTGCCCGGCGCGTCCGGCGAGCGGCGTCGGGGTGCCCGTCGCGGTCGCGTGCCGCCGCCGCCGGGACCTCCGTCCCTGGCGTCCCGCTCGCGGGTCGGGTGAGCCTGGACGGACGTGCTCGCGGCGCGGCGACGGCGTCGCGCGGGGGGACGCTCACGGGGGAGGCAGCCATGCGGGTCCTGGTGACGGTGGCGTCGCGGCACGGCGGGACGGCCGAGATCGGCGCGGCGGTGGCGCGGGTGCTGCGCGACGCGGGCCACGAGGTGACCGAGCGCGGGCCGGACGAGGTGCAGCAGGTCGGCGGCTACGACGCGGTGGTGCTCGGGTCCTCGGTGTACGTGGGCCGGCTGGCGGCGGCCCTGCGCGAGCTCGTGGACCGGCAGGCCGGACAGCTCGCGGCGCGCCCCGTCTGGCTGTTCTGGTCCGGCCCGGTCGGCGCCCCCGCGAGCGCGCCGCAGGAGCCGGACGACGTGGCCACCGTGGCCCGGCGGGTCGGGGCGCGGGAGGTGCGCTGCTTCGGCGGCCGGCTGCAGCGCGAGGAGCTCGGCCTGGCGGAGCGCGCGCTGGTCGCGATGATCGACGCGGAGCAGGGCGACTTCCGGGACTTCGCGGACGTCGAGGAGTGGGCGGCGGGCATCGCCCGCGAGCTGTCCCGGCCGTTCCGGGTCTCCCGGGGCTGAGACCCGGCACCCCGGGGGTCAGCCGCGCCGGGCGACCAGCAGCAGCAGCGCCCGCAGCTGCTCGACCTGCTCGGGGGTGAGCCCGTCGGTGACCATCTCCTCGGCGGCGACCGAGTCGGAGGCCGCCAGCACGGCGGCGCGCCCGGCGTCGGTGATGGCCAGCAGGTGCTTGCGCCGGTCGGTGGCGTGCGCGGTCCGGGTGACGTAGCCGGTCCGCTCGACCCGGGCGAGCACCCGGCTCATGGTCTGCTCGGTGACCTCGCACAGCGCGGCGAGCTCGGCCTGGGTGCGGGGGCCGCGCAGCAGGATGACGAGCACCGGCTGGCTCGCGTGGTTGAGGTCCCAGGACGCGAGGTGGGCGTTCCAGTCCCGCTCGACCCGCCGGGCGGCGGCGGACAGCAGCCGGCCGACCGGCCAGCCCGCCGGTTCGGGCGCGGACATCCGCGACCAGCCCGGGTGCGGGTCGGAGCCGGCGCGCTCCGTGTGCGGTTCCACCTCTGGGGGTCCTTCCTGCTGCGTGCTCCGGGTTCATGTTGCCGGATGCCGCACCGTCCCGCATAGTGCTCAGCATGCTGAGGAACGGGTTCCGGGGGATCGGGCGGGGTCTGGTCGTGCTGGCGGTGGCCGCGGGGTGGCTCGCCGTGGGCGCGCTCGGGGGGATGGCCCAGGGGCAGCTGTCCCAGGTGCAGACGAACGACTCCGCGGCGTTCCTGCCGTCGTCGGCGGAGTCGACCCGCGCGGCGGAGGCCTCGGCGGCGTTCACCGGGTCGGAGTCGCTGCCGGTGCTGGTGGTGCTCGCGGCGTCCGGCGGCGGTGCGCTGCCGGCCGACGCGATCGCCACGGTGCAGCCCGTGGTCGACGCGCTGCCCGACGTGCCGCTGCCCGGCGCCGACCCGGCCGCCGGCGACCCCGCGACCGTCGGCGACGTGCTGACCGGCGACCCGGTCGTCGTGCCGTCGGAGGACGGCGAGGCGGTCCTGGTGCCGCTGTCCGTCGACTCCGCCGCCACCGAGCAGGCGCTCGCCGACGACGAGAGCGTCGTCGGAGCGGTCGTGCAGGCCGTCCGCGACACCCTCGCCGACGAGCTCGGTGCCACCGCGGACACCGCGGGGGAGTCCGGGCTGCACGCCTGGGTCACCGGGCCGGGCGGGTTCGTCGCCGACCTCACGAACGCGTTCGGCGGCATCGACGGCGTGCTGCTGCTCGTCGCG
>DAMBCY010000067.1:10122-14268 GCA_032056255.1 Cellulomonas sp.
CGCGCTGGGCGCGGTGCTCGTGATCCTCGTCCTGGTCTACCGGTCGCCGTTCCTGCCGCTCGCGGTGATCCTCACCGCCGTCGTCGCGCTGTGCGCCGCCGCGCTGGCGGTCTACCACCTGGCCGACGCCGGGGCGCTCACCCTGAACGGGCAGGCGCAGGGCATCCTGTCGATCCTCGTGGTCGGCGCGTCCGTCGACTACGCGCTGCTGGTCGTCGCCCGGTACCGGGAGGAGCTGCGGACCGTCGAGGCACCCGCGGCGGCCGTGCGGCGCGCGCTGCGCCGCAGCCTCGAGCCGATCACCGCCAGCGCCGGGACCGTCGTCGCCGGCCTGCTGTGCCTGCTGCTGTCGGACCTCGCGTCGAACCGCAGCCTCGGGCCGGTGGGGGCGATCGGCATCGCGTCGGCCTACCTCGCGGCGTTCACGCTGCTGCCGCTGCTGCTCCTGGTGGCGGGGCGGCGGTCGCGGGCGCTGTTCTGGCCCCGGGTGCCGCACGTGGCGACCGGCGCGCACACGGCCGGCCCGGTGCGGGCGGAGCCGCCGGCCGCCGCCGGCCCGTCGGGCACCGCGGCGCACCACGGCGCGCACGTCGCCCCCGGGTCCGACGCCGACCCCGCGCCCGCCGCCGGTCTCTGGGGCCGGCTGGCCCGGGGCGTCGGCCGGCGCGACCGCCGGGTCTGGGTCGGCACGACCGTGGTGCTGCTCGGGTGCGCCGCGTTCCTGCCCACGTTCCGGGCGTCCGGCACGAGCCAGGCCGACGTGTTCCTCACCGACGTCGACTCGGTCGCCGGCGAGGAGGTGCTCGCCGCGCACTTCCCCGCGGGGGTCGTCCAGCCCGCCGTGGTCGTCGTCGCGGCCGACCGGGCCGACGCGGTCGTCGAGGCCGCGCAGGGCGTCGACGGCGTGCGGTCCGCCGCACCCTCCACCGGGGCCGCGACGACGGGTGCCCCCGCGTCGGGCGCGCCGGACGCCGCCGCCGAGCCGGTGGAGGTCGACGGGAACGTGCGCGTCGACGTCGTCACCGAGGCCGCCGCCGACACCACCGCGGGCGTCGCGACCGTCGAGCGGCTGCGCACCGCCGTGCACGAGGTCGCCCCCGACGCGCTCGTCGGCGGTGCCGCGGCCGAGACGCTGGACGCCCAGGACGCCGGGACCCGCGACCTGCGGGTGATCGTGCCCGTGGTCCTGGTCGTCATCCTGCTGATCCTCATGGTGCTGCTGCGGTCCGTCGTCGCCGCGGTGCTCCTGGTGGTCGCCAACGTGCTGTCGTTCGCCGCGGCGCTCGGCGTCGCGGCCCTGGTGTTCGCGCACGTGCTCGACTTCCCGGGCGCCGACCCCGCGGTGCCGCTGTACGCCTTCACGTTCCTGGTCGCGCTCGGGGTGGACTACTCGATCTTCCTCATGACGCGGGTGCGGGAGGAGAGCGCCCGGCTCGGGACCCGGGACGGCGTGCTGCGCGGCCTGGCCGTGACCGGCGGGGTGATCACGTCGGCCGGCGTGGTGCTGGCGGCGACCTTCGCGGCGCTCGGGGTGATCCCGCTGCTGTTCCTCGCGCAGCTCGCGTTCATCGTGGCGTCCGGCGTGCTGCTGGACACCCTCGTCGTGCGCAGCCTGCTCGTGCCCGCCCTGGTGCACGACCTCGGCCCGCGCACCTGGTGGCCGTCCCGGCTCGCGCGGCTGGAGGACCGGCCGCGGGCCTAGGGTGTCGCCCATGACGGACGCGCTGCGGGTGGGACTGGTCGGCTACGGCGGGGCGGGCAGGGGCATCCACGCCCGGCTGCTCCGTGAGGTGGGCGCGCAGGTCGTGCGCGTCGTCAGCCGCAACCCGGCCCGGGCCACCGCCGCCGGGCACGACTGGCCCGGGGTGGCGGTCGACGCCGACGTCGCGGCGCTGCTCGCGCACGCCGCGGAGCTCGACGTCGTCGTGGTCGCCAGCCCGACCGGGGACCACGTCGAGCACGTCACCCGCGCCCTGGCCGCGGGGCTGCCCGTCGTCGTGGACAAGCCGCTCGCCACCACCGCGGACGACGCCGCGACGCTCACCCGGCTCGGTGCCGAGGCCGGCGACCGGCTCACGGTGTTCCAGAACCGCCGCTGGGACCCCGAGCAGCTCACCCTGCGCGCGCTGCTCGACGCGGGGGAGCTCGGCCGGGTGCACCGGTTCGAGCGGCGCTGGGAGCGGTGGCGCCCCGTGCCGCAGGACCGGTGGAAGGAGAACGACGTCGAGGCCGGCGGCCTGCTGCTGGACCTCGGCGCGCACCTGGTCGACTCCGCGGTCCAGCTGTTCGGGCCCGTCGCGACCGTGCACGCCGAGCTGCGCAACCTCACGATGCCCGCCGTCGACGACGTCTTCCTCGCGCTGACCCACGCACCGCGCCCGGACGGCTCCGCGGTGATCAGCCACCTGCAGGCGGGCGGGCTGGTCGGCGCGCCCGGGCCGCGCACCCGCGTGCTCGGCGACCGCGGCGCGTACCTGGTGACGAGCTTCGAGGGCGAGGCGACGCCGTTCTCGGGCCTGGACGACGCCGCCGACGCGGAGCACGAGGGCTGGCTGGTGCACGGGGACGAGCGCGTGCCCGTGCGCCGCGCGCCCGGCGGGCACCCCGACTTCTACCGCGCCGTCGAGGCCTGGGTGCGGGGCGACGGCCCGGCCCCGGTCGACCCGGCCGACGCGGTGGTCACGGCGCGCGTCCTGGACGCGGCGCGCGTCTCGGCGGCCGAGGGCCGCGTGGTCCGCCTGACCTGAGCGCCGCGCGGGTGGAGCGCGGGGCCGAGCGGCGGGTGCGGGGGCGTGCGTGGTCCGGCGGGTCAGGCCAGCAGCGCGCGGGCGGCCGCGTCCGGCGTCGGGTGCCGGTGCACGAACCCCGCGGCGGTCAGCGCGGCCGGCGTCGCCCGGAGCGAACCGAGGATCTCGTCCGAGAACTGCCCCAGCGCCAGGCGCAGCGCGAACCCGGGCACCGGCAGCACCGCCGGCCGGTGCACCGCCCGGGCCAGCGCCCGCACGATCTCGACCTGCGTCGCGGGCTCCGCGACGAGGTTCACCGGTCCGCTGACGGGTGCGTCGAGCAGGTGCAGGATCGCGCGGACCTCGTCCTCCAGGCTGATCCAGCTCCAGTACTGCCGGCCCGACCCGAGCGGTCCGCCGAGCCCGAGCCGGACCAGCGGCAGCAGCCGGCCCGCGGCGCCGCCGGAGCGGGCCAGCACGATGCCGGTGCGCAGGAAGGCGACGCGCACCCCGGACCGCTCGACCGCCGGTGCGGCGGCGGCCTCCCACTGCCGCACCACGTCGGCCAGGTACGAGTCCCCGTACGGGTCGGCCTCGGTGACGACGTCGTCGCCGCGGTAGCCGTACGCGCCGGTCGCCGAGCCCTGCAGCAGCACCCGGGGCGGGTCGTCCAGCCCGGCGATCGTGCGGGCGATCAGCCCGGTGGTCCGGGTCCGCGACTCCAGCACGACCCGCTTGCGGGCGGCCGTCAGCCGCTGGTCGCCGACCCCCGCCCCCGCGAGGTTCACCACCGCGTCGGTGCCGGCGAGCGCCGCGGGGTCGAGCACGCCCGCGTCCGGGTCCCAGGTGATCTCCTCCGGGCCGACGGCGGGGCGCCGCACCAGCCGGCGCACCGTGTGCCCCTCGGCGCGCAGCCGCGCCAGCAGCGCCGTCCCGATCAGCCCGCTCGACCCCGCGACCACCACGACCATGCACCGACCCTACGGGGGCCGGCGCGGTCCGGCCCGCGGGAGACGCGCCGCGCGCGTCGCCGACGTGCTCGCCCGGCACGGGTACGCGGTGCGGCCGTCGGGCGGCCGGCGGACCGGGCTCGTCTACCTGCGGACGGTCGACCGGGGCTCCACGCGGGCCGAGGCCGTGATCCGGCGGGGGCGGCGCGTGGAGCCGGCGACCCGGCTGGTCGTGCGCACCGACGCACGACGCCCCGGTGACCGTGCGGGTCACCGGGGCGTCGGCTCGTACCTCAGGCGGGGCTCAGAGGCCGACCTCGGCCTCGAACGCGCCCTCCTCGATCCGCTGCTTCACGGTCATCAGGTACCGCGAGGCGTCCGCGCCGTCCACCAGGCGGTGGTCGTACGACAGGGCCAGGTAGCACATCGACCGGATCGCGATGACCTCCTCGCCGTCCTCGCCCTTGACG
>DAMBCY010000068.1:0-13952 GCA_032056255.1 Cellulomonas sp.
CGACCGCGACGACTTCAACACCCGGGCGCACGTCGACGCGCTCGCCGCCTCCGCAACCGGGACGAGCGTGGCCGTGCGCTGGTACGAGGGCGGGATCGGGCACGACTTCTTCGGCGCGCGCGACCAGCTCGGCGCGGACGTGGCCGCGTGGGCGGCGCCGCTCCTCGGACCGCGGGTGACCACCGACGTCGTCACCGACGAGCTGGACGGCCACACCCTGTCCGCCCTGCTGTACCCGCCGTCCGCCGCCGCGGACCGCACCACCGCACCCGACGCACCCGCCGTGGTGGTGCTCCCCGACCTCGACGACGACCCGCTGGGCGCACCCAGCCACGCGTGGGCCGCCGCGCTGGCGGCGCGCGGCACCCGGGTCCTGCACCTGCTCCCGGCGCCCGGCGGGCGGCTCGCGCTGCTCCGCGGCGGGGTCGCCGGCCAGGCGGCGGCGCTCGCGGTCTGGCTCGGCCGGACCGACCTGGTCGGGACGGACCCGGTCGTGCTCGCGTGCGGGCACGCCCGGCTGGTGCTCGACGCCGCCGCGGAGGCCGGGACCGCGCCGTCGTCCGCCGCCGTGGTCGACCCCCGCCCGGTCGACGAGCTGCACCCCGCGACCGGCACGGGGACCGACCGGGTGATCACGCTCGACGGCGCCGGCGGGCACGGCCCCGGCGGGCACCGCGGCCCGGTCCCGGCGACCGTCTCCCGGACGGGGGTCCCGGTCGCCACCGCCCTGCCCGCCGCGGCGCGACCGGGGGCCGCGCCACCCCGCCTGCCCGCGCTGGACGCCGCCACCCTCGCGGGCGACCGCGGCCCGGCCGCCGTCGCGGCGCTCCGACGAGCCCTGTGAGCCCCACCCCCACGCGAGACCCGGGGACGCCCCCGCGCCCCGGACCGACGACCAGGAGGACCGGCATGACCCGCATTCCCACGGCCACCCGATGGGCCGCGCTCGCCGCCGCAGGCGGCCTGCTGCTGACCGCCTGCTCCGGCGGGGGCTCCACCGAGCCGACGTCGGCCGCTCCCCCGGCGGCCGCCGACGGCGGGCAGCTGTCCGTCGCGCTCGGCGCGGTGCCCCCGGTGCTCGACCCGGCGCTGTACTCCACGCCCCCGAACAACCTCGTCAACCTGCTGTTCTCGACGCTCACCACCGCGACCACGGTCGACGGGGGCATCGAGATCACGCCCGGCGTCGCGAGCGAGTGGACCCAGGTCGACGACACCACGTGGGAGTTCACGATCCCCGCCGGGATGTCCTTCACCAACGGCGAGGCGATCGACGCCGAGCAGATGGCCTGGTCGATCGACTACCTGCGTGACCCGGAGCTCGGCAAGGCCGGCGGACGCATCCTCGCCGCGACGATCGACACGGTGACCGCGACCGACGCCGAGACGCTCGTCGTCACGACCGTCGGCCCCGACCCGCTGCTGCCGAACCGCATGACCGCGGCCGTCGCGCTGCCGCCCGAGGACCTGCAGGCCCGCGGCGAGGAGTTCTACAGCGACCCGGTGGGCAGCGGGCCGTTCACGGTCGGGAGCTTCGTGCCCGAGACCTCGATGACGTTCGTCGCGAACGACGACCCGGTCGGCGCCGCCCCGGTGCTCGACCAGATCACGTTCACGGCGATCCCCGAGGACGGTGCGCGCGTCGCGGCGCTGCAGTCCGGCGACGTCGACGTGATCGCCCGGGTCCCCACCGACCAGCTCGCGAGCCTCGAGCAGGCCGGGATCACCGTGACCAGCTACGTCGAGACCGGCACCTACGCCCTGACGGTGATGGGCGAGCAGGGCCCGCTGGCCGACCCGGACGTGCGCCGGGCGATCTCGCTGGCCGTCGACCGGCAGGCGCTGAACGACTCGATCCTGTCGGGCTACGGCGCCCCGGCCAGCCAGATGGCGGCACCCTCCCTCGCCGGGTACTGCACGGCCCTGCCGGAGCTGGAGTACGACCCGGAGGCCGCCGCCGACCTGCTCGAGTCCGCCGGGTACGACGGGTCCGAGATCGTGCTGCAGGCGTCCAGCGGCTACATCGCCAACGACTCCGTGCTGGCCGAGGCCATCACCGGGATGCTCTCCGACGTCGGCCTGGACGTCTCGCTGCAGGTCGAGGAGTACGGCACCTTCCTGGACGCGTACTTCGACCCGGCGCTGCGCCCCGGGATGTACGCCTGGCGCCTGTTCAACCGGCCCGCCCTGGACGCCGAGGCGACCATGACGGCCTTCGTGCAGGACGGCGCGGTGCACCGGACCGTCTGGCAGGACGACGCGTTCGACGCCGCCGTGATCGCGTCACGCACCGAGCTCGACACCGCCGCCCGCGACGACCTGCTGTGCGAGGCCGCGACCATCCTGCGGGACGAGTCCCCGGTCGTGCCGCTGCTGCACCTGCCGGAGATCTGGGGCACCAGCGACGCGGTCGTCGGCTTCACGCTCGGCCTGGACGGCATCCCCGACCTGGTCGCCACCGGCCTCGCGGAGTGAGACGTGGGGGTCCTCACCTTCGCGGCGCGCCGGCTGGGACAGCTCGCCGTCGTCCTGCTCGGCGTCAGCACGCTCCTGTTCTTCCTCCTGCGGCTGTCGGGCGACCCCGCCCAGGTGGTCGCCGGGGCGGAGGCCACGCCGGAGCAGCTCGAGGCCGTGCGCCTGAGCCTGGGACTCGACGCCCCGCTCGCGCAGCAGTACGTCACGTTCGTCGCCGACGCCGTCCGGCTCGACTTCGGGACCAGCTTCCTCTACAACACGGACGCCCGTGAGGTCGCGCTGTCCCGGTTCGGGGCCTCGGCGGAGCTGACGGCGGTCGCCGTGCTGCTGGCCATGGGGATCGCGCTGCCCGCCGGCGTGTACTCCGCGGTGCGCAAGGACTCGGCGAGCGGCTCGCTGGTGACGGTGGGGACCCTCGTCGGCCAGTCGGTGCCGAACTTCGTGGTCGGCGTCCTGCTGCTGCTGGTGTTCTCCGTGCGGCTCGGCTGGCTGCCGAGCTTCGGCAACGACGGCTGGCGCAGCGTCGTCCTGCCCGCGATCACCCTGTCCCTGTTCATGATGGCCCGGCAGACCCGCCTGGTGCGGGCCCTCATGGTCGACGAGCTGTCGAAGGACTACGTCCGCAGCGCCGTCGCGAACGGCGTCCCGGTGCGCCGGGTGCGGTACCGGCTGGCGCTGCGCAACGTGCTCGTCCCGGTGCTGTCGCTCGCGGCGGTGGACCTCGGCGCCCTCCTGGGCGGGGCGGTGGTCACCGAGTCGCTGTTCGCCTGGCCGGGCGTCGGCCGGCTGCTGGTCGACTCGGTGGGCAGCCGCGACTACCCGGTGGTGCAGGCCTCCGTGTTCCTCATCGCCGTGGTCGTGGTGCTCATCAACTTCGCGATGGAGATCGTGAACCGGCTCGTGGACCCGACTCTCAGGAGGCCCCGCTGATGGCCGTCGCACCGACCCTGCCGGAGCCCGCCGTGCCCGCGGGACCCGCCGGACCTGCCGCACCCGCCAGGTCCCGGCGGGCCCGGCGCCGGCGCCGGCCGTCCCAGGGCGTCGTGGTCGGCCTCACGGGGGCCGTCGTCCTGGTCGTCGTCGTGCTGGCCTCGGTGCTCGCACCCGTCGTCGCCCCGCACGACCCGCTGGCGCAGGACCTGGTCGCCCGGTTCCGGCCACCCGCCTGGCTGGCCGGGGGCAGCACCGAGTACCTGCTCGGCACCGACCAGCTCGGCCGGGACGTGCTGTCCCGGCTGCTGCACGCCGGCCGGATCTCGCTGTTCATCGGGCTGGTGACCGCCGTGGCGGCCGGCGTCCTGGGCACCCTGCTCGGCGTCCTGGCCGCCTGGTACGGCCGCTGGGCGGCGGCGGTCCTGCTGCGCATCGTGGACATCCAGATCGCGTTCCCGTCGATCGTGGTCGCCATCGCGGTGATCGCCGTGCTGGGCAGCAGCATGACCACCCTGGTGCTGACCCTGATGGTGTGGGTGTGGGTGCCGTTCGCCCGCGTGGCCTACGACTCGACGCTCAAGATCCGCTCCCAGGAGTACATCGAGGCGGCGATGGTCAGCGGCACCGGCACCCTGGCGACGATCCGGCGGCACGTGCTGCCGAACGTCGCCCCGCAGGTGCTGGTGATCTTCACGTTCTCCGTCGCCCAGGTGATCGTCATCGAGAGCTCGCTGAGCTTCCTCGGCGTCGGCGTCCAGCCGCCCACCCCGACCTGGGGCGGGATGGTCAGCCAGGGCCGGCAGAACCTCGAGATGGCGTGGTGGTGCGTCGTCGTCCCGGCGCTGACCATCGCCGCCGTCGTGCTGTCGGTCAACCTGCTGGGCGACTGGCTGCGCGACCGCCTGGACCCCCACCACACCGAGCGAGGGACCCGATGACCCGCGGACGACAGCCCCGGCGGTTCGCGCCGCGCACCCCGGACCCCTCGGCGGGTCTCGAGGTCGACGCGGTGACCGTCACCTTCGACGGCCCCTCCGGCCCGGTCAGCCCCGTCCAGGGGGTGTCCTGGTCGGTGCGCCCCGGACGCGCCCTGGTGATCCTCGGCGAGTCCGGGTCCGGCAAGTCGATGACCGCGCTCGCCGTGGCGGGCATCCTGCCGGGCGGGGGCCGCGTCAGCTCCGGCGAGATCCGGTGGGCCGGGTCGGACCTGCTCACCGACCCCCGGGCCCACGCGGCGGTGCGCGGCACCGAGATCGCGATGATCTTCCAGGACCCGCTGGCCAGCCTCAACCCCGGGTACACGGTCGGCGCCCAGATCGGCGAGATGTTCCGGGCGCACTCGGACCTGACCCGGGCCCAGGCGCGGCGCCGGGTCGTCGAGCTGCTCGACGAGGTCCGCATCCCCGACCCGCAGGACCGGGTCGACCGGTACCCGCACGAGCTGTCCGGCGGCATGCGCCAGCGGGTGATGATCGCGATGGCGATCTCGCAGTCGCCGTCGGTGCTGATCGCCGACGAGCCCACCACGGCCCTGGACGCCACGATCCAGCTCCAGGTGATCGAGACCCTGCGCCGGCTCCAGGCCGACCACGGCACCTCGGTGGTGCTGATCACCCACGACATCGGGGTGGCCGCGTCCGTCGCCGACGACGTGGTGGTCATGTACGCCGGCCGCGTGGTGGAGCGCGGCCCCGCGATGGCGGTGCTCCGCGAGCCGCGGCACCCGTACACCCGGGCGCTGCTGGCCTCGGCCCCGTCGGTGGACGGGACCGAGGCGCTGTCCCCGGTCGTCTGGACGCCGTCCGGGCCGTCGGACCTGGAGCCCGTGCTCCACGACGAGGCGCCCGCCGCGACGGGCCCGGACCGAGAGGACGCCCGATGACCGCCGTGCCCGCACCGCCCGAGGCCCCCGGGGCCCTGCCGTCCGCCGCGCGGCGCGAACGCCCCCTGCTCGAGGTCAACAGCCTGTCCCGCGACTACGCGAGCCGGTCCGGCACCGTGCACGCCGTGCGGGACGTCAACCTGGAGGTGCACCGGGGGCAGACGCTGGCCCTGGTGGGCGAGTCGGGCTGCGGCAAGAGCACGACGGCGCGGATGATCCTGGGGCTGCTGAGCCCGACCTCCGGGTCGATCACCTTCGACGGCACCACCCTCCCGCCCCGGCTGGGCGGGCGGCGGGACCGCAGCCGCAGCCAGATGCACGCCGTGTTCCAGGACTCGTTCTCCTCCCTGGACCCGCGGATGACCATCGCGGCCAGCATCGCCGAGCCGCTGGGGGGCCGGCCGCGCGCGGAGGTCGCCGCCCGCGTCCAGGAGCTGCTGGACGTGGTGGGGCTGGGCACCGGGTTCGCCCAGCGGTACCCGCACCAGATGTCGGGCGGTCAGCGCCAGCGCGTCGGCATCGCCCGGGCCCTGGCGCGCCGGCCGAGCCTGGTGGTGATGGACGAGCCGGTGTCGGCGCTCGACCTGTCGGTGCAGGCGCAGATCCTCGTGCTCCTGCAGGACCTCAAGCGGGAGCTGGGGGTCGCGACCGTCTTCATCTCCCACGACCTGGGCGTCGTGCGGCACATCTCGGACACCGTCGCGATCATGTACCGCGGCCGGGTCGTCGAGTACGGGCCGACCGCGGAGGTCTTCGCCGCCCCGGCGCACCGGTACACCCGGGTGCTGCTCGGCGCGGTGCTGCCGGCCGACCCGGTGGTCGCGCGGACCCGCCGGCCCGTGCAGGAGACCCTCACCGAGGCCGACCTCGGGCCGCTGACCGTGCACGCGCCCGGGTGGCTGGTCTCCGGACCGTCCGGCACCGCACCCGCCGGCCCCGCACGCGGCGCGGGTGGCGACGATGCCCGGTAGGTCAGTCGCGCACGGTCCCGGTCGCCGCCAGCCGCTCGGAGACGGCCCGGGCCGCCCGGGCGACGCGCGGACCGAGGTCGCGCTCGCGGGCCGCGTCGACCCGGCTGGCGAGCGCGCCGATGCTGACCGCACCGATCGCCTCGCCGTGCAGGTCCAGGATCGGCGCGGCGATGCCCAGGGCCTCGGTCATCCGCTCCATCCGGGTGACCGCGTAGCCCTGCGCGCGGACCGCGGCGATGCGCCGGCGCACCGTCTCCGCGTCCACGATGGTCGCGTCCGTCAGCCGGGGGATCGGGTCGGACAGCACGTCCTGCACCTCGGCGTCGCCGAGGTGCGCCAGGATCGCCAGGCCGGTGGACCCCACGCTGAGCGGCAGCTCCTCCCCCAGCTGGAACGTGATCCGGATCGGGCGGCTGCTCTCGACCTGCTCCACGTAGATGCGTCGCAGCCCCACCCGCGCGGACAGCGTGGTGGTCTCGTCGATCTCCTCGCACAGCCGGGTGATCACCGGCAGCCCCGCCGCACGCAGCCGCGAGCCGCGGCGGGCGGAGGACGCCAGGCTGAACGCGAGCGGTCCCAGGGCGTAGTGCCGTCCGTCGGGCGAGCGCTCGAGCACCTGGCGGTCGACCAGCGCCTGCAGGATGCGGTGCACGACGGCCTTGCTCAGACCCGTGCGCCGCGAGATCTGGGTGACGCCGAGGTCGGGCTCCGACCCGACGAAGGTCAGCAGGACGTCGATCACCCGCTCGGTCGTCGAGGTGGACTGCTCGCCGGGCTCGACCACGATGTCCCTCCTTCGGCACGGACCCCCCGTTCCGCTGAACGGACCAAATATAGGGATCGACGCGAACCCGCACAACGGCCCTTCGTCCTGGACCTCGGATCGCGGTGCCGGCGCCGCGGTGCAGGAGGCGGCCAGGGCAGGCAGGACGTTGCGATGAACGGAACATCCGGACACCGATCGGACGAGGTGAGCAGATGAGCAACGTAGCGGACTGGGACGCCGAGGTGGAGGCGATCCGCCGGGCCCGTCGTGACCGGGCCCGGGTCGGCCCCGGCAGCTCCCCCGCCGTGGTCGTCGTCGACTTCCAGGTCGCGTTCACCCAGCACGACCGGATCGGGCCGGGGACGGCCGTCACCCTGGCGCGCACCGCCGAGCTGCTCGACGCCGCGCGCGCCGCGCAGGTCCCGGTCGTCTACCTGGTGATGGTCCTGGACGACCTCGACGAGCGGATGCTCGCGCAGCGGGTCCGCAGCTCGCTGACCGCCGCCTGCCTGCGCGGCGACCCGCGCACCGCGATCGACCCGGCGGTGACGCCGCAGCCCGGCGACCACGTCGTCGAGAAGACCGTCGCCTCCGGCTTCTACCGCACCCGGCTCGACGACCTGCTCGCCGAGCTCGGCACCGACGAGATCGTGCTGACCGGCACCAGCACCAGCGGGTGCGTGCGCGCGACGGCCGTGGACGCCGCGTACCGCAGCCTGCACGTCAGCCTCGTGGAGGAGTGCTGCGACGACTTCCGGCCGCTGTCCCGCGAGGCGTCCCTGTGGGACATCCAGGACCGGTTCGGCGACGTCGTCGCCCAGGACGAGGTCATGGCACGGTTCGCCGCGCTGCGCGCCGCCCGGGAGCAGCGGTGAGTCCCGTCCGCACGGACGAGCGCCTCGTCTACGCCCCGCTGCCCGGCCGTCCGCAGGTCCGGTGGCCGGACGGGAAGACGGTCGCCGTCTGGCACGCCCCGAACGTCGAGCACTACGACTACCTGCCCCCCGGCGGCGGGTCGCCCCAGGGCCGCGTCGGCGCACCCGACGTGCAGCACTACATGCACCGGGACTTCGGCAACCGCGTGGGGTTCTGGCGGCTGCTGGAGGCCACCCGCCGGTACGAGATCCCGTCGACCGTCTCGCTCAGCCTCATGGTGCTGGAGGAGATGCCCGAGATCCGCGACGCGATGCTCGCCGACGGGTGGGAGGTGATGAGCCACGGCATCTCCAACCTGCGCCCGCTGTACGGCGCCACCGAGGCCGAGGAGCGCGCCTTCTTCGCGCAGACCCAGGAGCTCGCCCGCGCGTACTACGGGCGCGAGATCGCCGGGATGCTCGGTCCCAAGATCTCCGGGACCGACCGGACCTGCGACCTCATGGCCGAGTACGGCATGCGGTACCACGCCGACTGGGTCCACGACGAGCAGCCCCGTCCGCTGCGGACGGCCGGCGGCCACCGGCTGGTCTCGATGCCGTACAGCTACATGCTCAACGACGTCCCGATGCTGCACGCCCGGAACTACCCGGGCGAGTACCTCGTCGAGCTGGCCCGCCGGCAGGTGGACCGCCTCGTCCGCGACGCCGCCGAGGACGGCCAGGGCCGGGTCACCTGCGTCGCCACGCACCCGTACCTCATGGGGCAGCCCCACCTGGTCGGGCACCTCGAGGCGGTCTTCGCCGACCTGCGGTCCCGCGACGAGGTCTGGCTCACCACCGCCGAGCAGATCGCCGACCACTTCCTCGCGCACAGCTACGACGAGCAGCTGGCGCACGCCGACGCCCTGGCCGCCACGGGAGGCGCCCGATGAGCCCGATCGTCCGCGACCCCGCCGACGCGGTGGTCTACGCCCCCGACCTGGAGCGGGCCTCCCAGCCGCTGCGCGCACCCTGGGACCCGGGCGACGACGCCCGGCTGGTGGTGAGCGTCCTGCTGCACGCCCCCTGCTACGACGACGACCTGCCCGCCGGCGTCGTCCGCCCGGCCGCGATGCAGGGCGGCGTCGGGCGCGAGACGGGCGAGCCGCGGCACGGCCAGGTCGCGCGGCTCTCCCAGTGGGACTTCGGCCTGACCGTCGGCGTGTTCCGCCTGCTGACGATCGCCGAGCGCCTGGGCGTCCCGGTCGCCGTCGCCCTCGACGCCCGGGGCGCGCGCCGGATGCCCGGGCTCGCGGCCGAGGTCGCGGGCCGCGCCGGCGAGGTGGTCGCCCGCGGGCGCAGCGCCAACCAGGTGATGCACGCCGCGATGAGCGACCCGGAGCTCGACGCCTACGTGCGCGAGGGGGTCGAGGCGGTGTCCTCGGCGACCGGGCGGACCGTCACCGGGTGGTTCTCCCCCGAGCGTGCGACCGCGCCCGGCACGACCCGCGCGCTGCGGGCCGCCGGCCTGAGCTGGTTCGGCGACTGGCCGGTCGACGAGCGCCCGGTCGCGGCGACCACGAGCGCGGGGCCGCTCACCGCCCTGCCGTTCGGCCTGGAGACCGAGGACGTGTTCGCCCTGTACACCCGCGGCCTGCGCGTCGAGGACTACGCCGCGCTGCTCGACGCCACGGTGGACCGCCTGCTGGCGGACGCCGGCACGACCGGGCCGCGCTTCCTCGGCCTGAGCTGGTTCGGCTGGGTGCTCGGGCAGGCGTGCTTCGCCGACGTCGCCGAGCAGCTCCTGGCCCGCCTGCTCACCCTCCCCGGGGTCCGCCTCAGCCTGCCCGGGCAGGTGGCGCGTCCGTGACACGCAGCACCGACGGGACGCACCTGTCCCTCGGCCTCGCCCTGGGCACCGGCACCATCCTGCTCGGCCTGAACTCCTCGATGATCGCGGTCGCCCTCGTGACGATCGGGGCCGACCTGCACCTCGACGGGCCGGCCCTCGCCTGGGCGGTGTCCAGCCTCTACCTGGCGGCCGCCGTGGCCGCGCCCGTGGCGGGCCGGCTCGCGGACGCCTTCGGTCCGCGCCGCGTGTTCCTCGGCGGGCTCGCGCTCGTCCTGCTCGCCTCGCTCGCCGGGACGCTCGTGCGGGACGCCGCCACGCTGATCGCGGTCCGCGTGCTGCTCGGCGTGGGCGCGAGCGTCCACTACCCGGCGGCGATGGCCATCATCCGCCGGGTCAGCGACCAGCGCGGCAGCAGCCCGGCCGCGCTGATCGGCGTCATCTCCGTGTGCGGGCAGACCACCGCCGCCCTCGGACCCGCCGTCGGCGCGGTCGTGGTGGCCGCCGCCGGGTGGCGCGGCATCTACTGGGTCAACCTGCCCCTCGTCGTGGTCTCGGCCGTCCTCACCCTGCGCGCCGTGCCGCCGCTGCCCGTCGAGCGGCGCGAGCGCGGCCGGGCGCTGCTGCGGCGGACCGACCTGCCGGGGGCGGCCCTGTTCGTCGGCGCGCTCACCGCGGTCATGCTGACCCTCACGCTCCTCCAGCTCGGATCGACCTGGGCGTGGCCGCTGGCGGTCGCGGTGGTCGCCGCCGTCGCCCTGTGGTGGTGGGAGCGCCGACGACCCGAGCCGTTCCTCGACGTGGTCGAGCTCGCCCGCAACGCCCCGCTGCGCGGTGTGCTCGCCCGGGCGGTCCTCACCTACTTCGCCTTCTACACGGTGTTCTACGGCCTCCCCCAGTGGCTGGAGAGCCGGGGCGAGCTGTCCGTGGTCGGGGCGGGCACCCTGATGGTGCCCGTCTTCGTCGCCGGTGCGCTGTCCACCGTGGCCGCCGCCTGGTGGGGCGGCCGGGTCACGCCCTGGCTGCTGCTCGCCGCCGGCGGCGCCACGTTCGTCGCCGGCGGTGCCCTGCTCGCCACGGTCGTCGACGCCGGGACCTCGACCGTCGTGCTGGTGGCCGTGGCCGTCGTGCTCGGCCTGCCGAACGGCCTGAACAACATCGGCAACCAGCTGGTCCTGCAGGACGCGGTCCCGGCGGCGACGGCCGGGTCGGCGACCGGCCTGTACCGGACCGCCCAGTACGTGGGCGCGTCCCTGTCGTCGCTCGCGGTCATGTTCGTGATGACCGGCACGAGCGGCGCCGCCGAGGCCGCGACCGGCCTCGGCGCGATCGTCGGCGGCGTCGGGGTCCTGCTCGTGATCTGGACGACCGCCGTGCTCGCCCGGCACCGGCCGGGACCCCTCGGGAGGACACCATGACGGCCCTGTTCGCACCCCTGACGCTGCGCGGCGTCACCGCACGCAACCGCGTCTGGGTCTCCCCCATGTGCATGTACGCCTGCGAGGCCCGCGACGGCCGCGTGGGCGACTGGCACCTGGTGCACTACGGCTCGTTCGCGCTCGGCGGCAGCGGCCTGGTCGTCACCGAGGCCACCGCCACGTCCCCCCTCGGCCGTCTGACGCCCGAGGACGCCGGGCTGTGGGACGACGCCCAGATCGCCCCGTGGGCCCGGGTCGTGCGGACCGTGCACGACGCCGGCGCGGTGATCTGCGCCCAGCTCGCGCACGCCGGCCGCAAGGCGAGCAAGTACCGCGAGCTGCCCGGCGCGGGGGGCGGGCGCGGGCCGCTGCCGGACGCCGAGGGCGGGTGGCAGCCGCTCGGCGCCACCGGGGAGCCGTTCGGCCGGCTCCGCACCCCCCGCGCGCTCACCCCGGCGGAGCTCGAGGGCTGCGTGGCGGAGTTCGCGGCCGCGGCCGGACGAGCCGTCGCGGCGGGGTTCGACGGCGTGGAGCTGCACGCCGGGCACGGCTACCTGCTGCACGAGATGCTCTCGCCGGTCACCAACACCCGCGACGACGCGTGGGGCGGCGACGCCGAGCGCCGCAGCCGCCTGCTCCGGGAGACCGTCGCGGCGGTCCGCGCGGTGCTCCCGGACCGCGCGGTGCTGCTCGTGCGGCTGTCGGCGAGCGACGTGGTCCCCCACGGCACGACCGTCGAGGACACCGCCGCGCTGGCGGTCCGCCTGCACGCGCTCGGTGCCGACCTGGTCGACTGCTCCAGCGGCGGGCTGGTCCCCGGCGTGGAGTACGACCCCGCCCCCGGCTACCAGGTCGCCGGCGCCGCCGCCGTCCGCGCCGCCGGGGTCCCCTCCGGCGCCGTCGGGATGATCACCGAGCCCGCGCAGGCCGAGGCGATCATCGCCCAGGGCGCCGCGGACGCCGTGCTGCTGGGCCGGGCGGCCCTGCGCGACCCGCACTGGGCGCGGCACGCCGCCCAGGCGCTGGGCGCGACGGCCGCCCTGGAGGTCCCGGTGCCGTACCTGCGGGCCTGGCACCCGTCCGCGTTCGTCACGCCCGTACCCGTCCGGCAGCAGGAGCAGGAGAGCTGAGATGCCCGCACACCCCGTCCACCCCGCACCCGGCGCCCCCGTCGACGACGAGGCGGTGCTCGCCGCCGTCCGCGCCGAACGGCTGCGCACCCAGGTCGCCCTGCTGCGCCGCGCCAGCCCGTTCTACGCCCCGCTGCTCGCGGAGGCGGGGATCGGCGCGGTCGACGACCCGGCGGACCTCGGCCGCGTCCCCGTCACCGGCAAGAAGGACTTCCTGGCACGGCCGGACGACTTCCGGCTGGCGCTGCCCGGCGACGCACCGCTGCACGAGAGCGCCCTGGCGTACCTGATCTACACCACCGGGACGACCAGCGGGCGCCCCGCCCCGCTGTACATCACCACCTCGGACGACTGGGCCTACCTGCTGCACGCCCGTCGGTGCGCCGAGATCATCGGGACGGCGCCGGACGAGATCCTCGCGAACCTGTTCCCCCTGACGCCGTTCCCCATGGGCGCCCGGGTGCGGGTGGACCGCACCGCGGCCGCGCTCGGCGTCCCCGTGGTCCAGGGCCACACCGGCCGGCCCACCCCGGGCTGGCCCGTCCACCGGCGCCTCGACGAGGCCGTCGAGATCGTCCGGCGCTCGGGCGCCACCGTGCTGTGGGGGGTGTCCGGGTTCGTCCGGCGGTTCCTCCTGCGCGCCGCGGAGCAGGGCGTCCGGCTGCCGGCGGTCCGCTGGTGCTTCGTCACCGGCGAGGCCACCAGCCCCGAGCGCGCCGCCGACCTGCGCGCCCAGCTCGCCCTCGTCGGCGCGCCGGGCGCGCGCGTGGTCGACCGGTACGGCTCGACCGAGGGCTGGAGCATGGTGGCCTGCGACGACGCGCACGGCTGGCACAACCCGACCCCGGAGGAGATGTACGTCGAGGCGGTCGACCCCGAGACCGGGCTGCCCGTCCCCGACGGGCAGGAGGGCCAGCTGCTCGTCACCCACCTGCGCACCCGCGGGACCGCCCTGCTGCGCTACGCGGTCGGCGACCGCGTCCGGCTCACCCGCGAGCGCTGCCCCGCCTGCGGCCGGCTGGGCGAGCGCGTCACGTCGGTCCCGCGCCGCACCGGCTCCCTGGTCAAGGTCAACGGCACCCTCGTCGACGGCGGGGTGATCGCCGACCGGCTGGCCGGCGTCGGCGGGCTGCAGGAGTGGCGGGTCGCCGTCGAGGCCGGCGACGACGCGCTGGCCGGCGACCGGGTCGTCGTCGAGATCGCGGTCGCCGCCGGCGTCGACGTGGCCGCGGCCGAGAGCGGGGTCGTCGCGCGCGTGCGCGAGGTCGCGCACCTGAGCCCCGCGGTCCGGGTCCTGCCCGCCGACGCGATCTTCAGCCCCACCGACGACGCCAAGCCCCGGCGGTTCGTCGACCGCCGCCCGGTCGCGCCCTGAGCGCACCGCCCCGCACGTCCCGCACGTCCCGCACCTCCCGCACGTCACCACAGGAACGAGGCACCCGTGACCGAGCCCGCGACGACCGCAGCGACCGCACCGGCGACGACCGCCGCGACCACGACGCCCGCGCGCGGCGCGATCGACATCGTGGTCAACCCCTTCACCCCGGAGATCGTCGGGTCCCGCCCCGGGTGGACCTCGTCCTTCATCGGCGGCAAGATCGGCGCGACCTCGAGCGTCCGGGGTGTCAGCACCGAGGAGTACCTGGCCAAGATGGACCGGGCCGGCATCGAGGG
>DAMBCY010000069.1:0-11598 GCA_032056255.1 Cellulomonas sp.
TGATCATCGGCCCGAACGGCTGCGGCAAGTCGACGCTGCTGCGCGCGCTGGCCCGCACCCTCAAGCCGCGCGCGGGCCAGGTGCTGCTGGACGGCGCCCCGATGGACGCCCTGCGCACCAAGGCCGTCGCCCGGCGGCTCGCCCTGCTGCCGCAGAGCCCCATCGCCCCCGAGGCCATCACGGTCGCCGACCTGGTCGCCCGCGGCCGCTACCCGCACCAGGGCCTGCTGCGCCAGTGGTCGCCCGACGACGCGCGCGCCGTCGACGCCGCGCTCGCCGCCACCGAGGTCACCGACCTGCGCGACCGGTACGTCTCGGACCTGTCCGGCGGCCAGCGGCAGCGCGCCTGGCTGGCGATGGCCCTGGCGCAGGAGACCGACCTGCTGCTGCTCGACGAGCCCACGACGTTCCTCGACATCGCGCACCAGTACGAGGTCATGGACCTGTGCGCCCGGCTGCACGAGGAGGGCCGCACGCTCGTCGCCGTGCTGCACGACCTCAACCAGGCCGCCCGCTACGGGTCGCACCTCGTCGCGATGAAGGACGGCCGGGTCGTGGCGCAGGGCGCCGCGGAGCACGTCGTCACGGAGGAGCTGGTGCGCGACGTGTTCGGCCTGGCCGCGCGCGTGGTCCCGGACCCGGAGACGCGCACCCCGATGGTCGTCCCGATGGCCCGGAACGCCCACGTCCACCACGGCCCCGACGAGGCCTGACGCGCACCCGGCCCCGCCGGCCGGCCGGACTCCCGGACCCCGCTCCACCCTGCGGGCCCCGACCCGGGTCCGTCGACGCGTCGAGCGGGCGCGGGACGTCGCCGGAACCCGCGCGCGTAGCGGGTACGCGGGCGCCCCGGGGGTGGTCAGGCCGGGGCGAGGACGACGACCGGCTCCGTCGTGGGGGCCGACGAGCCGCCCACGGGCTCGACCGTGAGGGCCAGCGCGTCGCCGGTGCGGTAGGCGTCCGTGCCGATCTGCAGGGCGCCCGCGCTGACCGCCGACGTCGCGTCCGGCACCGGGACCCCGTCGCGCATGACCCAGAGCTGGTAGACGTTCCCGGCGCCGGGGTCGATCAGGCCCGAGGCCGTCACGAGCGCGGCGTCCGCGGTGACGACGGCCACCGCGGTGCCGCCGGTGGTGACCTCGGCGGCGACGACCCGGGCACCGGGGTCGGCCAGCAGCTCCGCGATCCGGTCGGCGCGGGCCTCGGCCTGCGTGGCACGGTGCGACTCCCGGACGGCGATCACGCTCGGCACGGCGACCGCCACGGCCAGGGCGAGCGCCGCCGCGAGCGTCCGCCACGCCCGCCGCCGCGCAGGCCGGCCACCGGGACGCGTCGGGGCGCCGGGCGGCGCGCCGCCCGGCCGGGTCGCGGCGGCAGGACGGGAGGGGCCGGGAGCGGCCGGTGCGACGTGCGGGCCGGAGGCCTCCCCGGTGGTGGCCGCCGCCGTGCCCTCCTGCGCCGTCCGGAGCACCGCGGCCAGCGTCGCCGTGCGGACCTCGTCGGGCGCCGGCACCGCGACCGCCTCGCCGAGCAGGGCGGACGTCTCGAGCAGCGACCGGGCCTCGCGTGCGGCCTCGGGGTCCCGGCCCAGCAGGTCCTCGACGGCGGCACGCTCGGCCGGGTCGAGCGCGTCGAGCGCCCAGGCGCCCAGCAGCTCACGGGTCGCGGCGTCGTCCGGGCGGCGCTCGCCGGGGCGGGAGGGCGTGCTCACGCGGGCACCCCCAGGCAGTCGCGCAGCCGGGTGAGCCCGTCGCGGATGCGGCTCTTGACCGTGGGCAGGGCGGCCCGCAGCGTCTCCGCGACCTCGCGGTAGGTACGGCCGTCGTAGTACGCCAGGACGACCGCCTCGCGCTGCAGGTCCGAGAGCCCGCCCAGGCAGTGCCGCACGCGCTCGGCCTCGACGCGCTGCTCGGCCTGCTCGGCGACCACGTCGAACGCGCGCGGTCGGTCGGCGTCGAGCGCGGCCTGGTCGCGGTCGCGCTGCGCCTGCACGGACCGCACCCGGTCGACGGCGCGGCGGTGCGCCATCGTGGTCGCCCACGCGCGCGCCGACCCGCGGCCGGCGTCCCACCGGGCGGCGGTGCGCCAGATCTCCACCATGACCTCCTGGGTGACCTCGGCCGCGTGGTCCGGGTCGCGGAGCACGGCGAGCGCCGTGCCGTGCACGGCGGGGGACAGCATGTCGTACAGCGGCGTGAACGCGTCGCGGTCGCCGCCGGCGACCCGGGCCAGCGCCTCGTCGGCGGCGGGCTGCGGGGGTCGGCGGGCTGTGGGGGAGGGCACCCGCGCCAGTGTGCCGCAGGTGGCCGGTCCCGGCCTGTCGGGGTTCATCGCGCGGGGTTCGGTGCGGCGGGCGGCGCGGACGGGTCACCCGGCGGGTGAACCGCGGACACGCGCCGGGCACGGCACGACGCGGCCGTGCCGCCGGCCCGGGCGGGGACACGGACCGGCGGCACGGATCAGGGGCCCGTCAGCCGACGAGCGCGGCCGCGAGCGAGTCGATCGCCCCGGCCAGGGTGGACACGTGCATGCCGAGACCGGCCGCGACGTCGTCCGCGGGGAGCTCCCCGCTGCTGATCTTCTCGAAGAACGCGCCGGCCTCCGGGCGGTACCCGTCGAGGTCGGCGAGCGCGGCCTGGCGGCCGTCCTCGTCGCCCGACGCGTCGGCGACCGCGTAGTCCACGAAGAACCCGATGTGCTCGCGCCACAGGTCCAGGAACGCGGCGCCGTCCTCGTCCGTGGACAGCGACGCGACGGCGTCGGACAGGGCCACGGAGTTGGCGTCCAGCGTCGCGGCCGCGGCGGTGAACGCCGGGGACTCGACGCCGCCGTCGGCGGTGTACGCCGAGAACACGGCGTACGCGGCCAGGTACACGTGCTCCTGGAGCAGCGCGGTCAGCGTGGACCGCAGGGTCGAGGCGTCGTCCGACGCGTCGCCGGACAACCCGGCCCCGGCGGCGAGGCCCGTCGCGAGGGTCGTGGCGTCCATCCCGACGTGGTCCGCCGCGGCCTTCAGGGTGTCGGAGGCGGTGGGCTCGCCGGCGGCCAGCGCGTCGATCGCCGCGGTGAGCGTCGTGACGTGCATGGTCAGCGCCTCGGCCACGGCGGCGGCGGGCAGGTTCCCGTCGCTGATCGTCTCGAAGAACGCGCCCGCGTCGGTGGTGTACCCCGCGAGCTCGGCCTGCGCGGCGTCCGCGGCGGCCTGGTCGCCCGACTTCACGGCGACGGCGTAGTCGACGAAGTACCCGATGTGCGCGTCCCACAGCTGCTGGAACGCGGCGCCCTGCTCGTCGCCCGCCAGGCTCCCGACGGCGTCGGCGAGGTCGGCCGTGTTGCCGTCCAGCGCGGCCTTCGCGGCCGTGAACTCCGCGGAGTCCGCACCGGCCGTGTACGCCGTGGCGACGCCGATGCCGGTCAGGTACACGTGCTCCTGCAGCAGCGCGGTGAGCGTCGCGCGCAGGCCGGCGGCCTCGGAGTCCACCTCGCCGGTCGTCCCGGTCGCGGCGGCCAGGCCGGTGGCCAGCGTCAGGCCGGTCTCGGGCATGTGCGCGGCGGCGGTGCGCGCGTCGGCGAACGGGTCGCCGGTGCTGACCGGCTCGACCGACCCCGTGTCGGTCATCGCGTCGTGGTCCGTGCCGGACGTCGCGGACGGGGTGCTGCCCGTGGCCGTGCCCGCGTCGTCGCCGCTGCACGCGGTGAGCGTCAGGGTCAGCGCCAGACCGGCGGACATGGTGGCTACGGCGAACGTGCTTCGGGTGCGTCGCATCATCGCTCCTCAGGATCCCTGGGTGGTGGTCCCTGGGGGTTCGGAGCCGGTGGCGCCGCGGATGGGTGCGGTCCGGCGCTGCACGCGGCGGCGCGGCACCCGGCGGCGGGTCAGGCCGCGGCGGCTCAGGCGGCGCCGTGGAAGGGGAGCCCGAGCAGCGTGTCCTCGGGCCGGGAGCCGTGCTCCGGGGCGGGGCCGCCGGTGAAGCAGCGGCACGCGCCGTCGGGGTGCACGAGGCCGGCGTGCGGGCGGGCGAGACAGGGCTGCGGGGCGCCGGGCTCGCCGGGCTCGGCGGGCGGGGTCGCCGGGCCGTGCGGTGCGGTCGTCATGCGGGTACCTCCGTGCGGTGGGCCGCCGCGCGGTCGGCGGACGGTCCGGATCGGCGCCGAGGGGGGAGCGCCGTCCTGGACACCCTAGGTGCGCGCTCGCGTCCTCATGATCCCCTCCCCCTCGGCGCGCCGCGGCGCTCCCGGCGCGGTCCCAGGTCAGGCGCGCGTCGGCCGCGCGGGTGAAATCCGCCCGTGTGGTCGGGATCACGCGCCGCCGGCGCGCCGGGGACCGCCGGCACGGGCCGGGCGGCGCCGCGCACCCGTGGTGGTTCGATGGGGACGTGATCCACACCGAGGACTACGCCCTGACCGACGAGGACCGCGTCCGCGACCTGGTGCGGGCGCACGGCTGGGCGACGCTGGTCTCCACCACGGGCGACGGGCCCGTCGTGTCGCACGTCCCGGTGCTGCTGGAGGAGGCGGCCGCGGTGCCGGACCCCTCCGGGGCGGACGCCGCGCCCCCGCCCGCGCCGCGCCCACGCCTCGACGCCCACGGCCTGCCCGACCGGTTCACCGTCCCGACGGCGCCGCTGCACGTGCTCAGCCACCTGGGCCGCCCCGACGAGCTGCTGCACGAGATCGACGGCACCCGCGAGCACCTGCTGGTCGTCGAGGGTCCGCACGGCTACGTCTCGCCGGGCTGGTACGGGTACGAGCCCGCCGTCCCCACCTGGAACTACCTCGCCGTGCACCTCTACGGCACGCTCGAGCTCCTCGGCCCCGAGGAGTCGTACGCCGTCCTGGGCGCCACCGTCGACCGGTACGAGGCGCCGATGCCCGACCCGGTGCGGATGCCGGCCGTCGAGGGCTACGCACGCCGGATCGCGCCCGGGGCCGTGGGGTTCCGGATGCGGGTGACCCGCTGGCAGGGCAAGGCCAAGCTCAGCCAGGACAAGCCCCGGGCGGTGGCCGAGCGGGTCGTCGCGGCCCTCGGCTCCGACCCGCGCTACGCCGCGCCGGCGCTCGCGGCGGAGATGCGCGCCGAGCTCGACCGCCGGCCCGGCTGGGTCTGACCCGGGCCCGGCACCGGCCCCCCGCCCGCCCCGCCCTCGATCGGAGAGACCTCCCGTGACCGCACCGCTCGTCCTCACCCGCGCGCGTCTGCTCGGAGCCGCCCGCACCGTCGACGTGCTGCTGCGCGACGGCCGGGTGCACGCCGTCGGCCCGGACGTGGCCCGGACCGCCGGGGTGGGCGTCGAGCAGGTCGACCTGGACGGCCGCACCGTGCTGCCCGGGCTGTGGGACCAGCACACGCACATGACGCAGTGGGCGCTCGCCCGCCAGCGGCTCGACGTCTCCGCCGCGACGTCGGCGGCGCACGCGGTGCGGATCGTCCGGGACCGGCTCGCCGCCCGCCCGCTCACGCCGGGGACGGCGCTGGTCGGCTACGGGTTCCGCGACGGGCTGTGGCCGGACGCCCCGACCGCCGCCGTGCTCGACGAGGCGGTCGGGGACACCCCCGTCGTCCTGGTGTCCGGGGACCTGCACTGCGCCTGGTTCAGCACCGCGGGGCTGCGGCACGTCGGCGTGGCCGGCCACGCGACGGGGCTGCTGCGCGAGGCCGAGTGGCTGCCGCTGACCGCCGTCGTCGACCACGTGGCGGACGACGTCGCGGACGCCTGGGTCGCCGACGCCGCCCGCGCGGCCGCCGCCCGCGGGGTCGTCGGCGTGCTCGACCTGGAGATCACCGAGAACCTCGCGCCGTGGCGCCGCCGCATCGCCGCCGGCACCGACGCGCTCCGGGTCCGCGCCGGGGTGTGGGAGCCGTTCCTGGACCGGGTGCTCGCCGAGGAGCTGCGCACGGGCGACGCGATCGTCGGCACCGGCGGCCTGCTGCAGCAGGGACCGCTGAAGGTGGTCACCGACGGCTCGCTCAACACACGCACCGCGTACTGCCACGACCCGTACCCGGGGCTGGCCGGCCCGGAGGCGTGCGGCATCCTGTCCGTCCCGCCGGAGCACCTGGTGCCGCTGATGACGCACGCGCACCGCAAGGGCCTGGCGTGCGCGATCCACGCGATCGGCGACCGCGCGAACACCCTCGCCCTGGACGCGTTCGCCGCGTCGGGCGCCCGGGGCTCGATCGAGCACGCCCAGCTGCTGACCGAGGCCGACGTCGCCCGGTTCGCCGAGCTCGACGTCGTGGCGTCCGTGCAGCCCGAGCACGCGGTGGACGACCGCGACGTCGCCGACCGGCACTGGGCCGGGCGCACCGGCCGGGCGTTCCCGTACGCGTCGCTCGCCGCCGCGGGCGTCCGGCTCGCCCTCGGGTCCGACGCCCCCGTCGCCCCGCTGGACCCCTGGGTCGCCGTGGCCGCCGCCGTCGAGCGCACCCGCGACGGCCGCGAGCCCTGGCACCCCGAGCAGCGGCTCGACCTGCTCACCGCGCTCGGGGCGTCCACGGACGGGCAGCCGCTGACCCTGGCGGTCGGGGCCCCCGCGGACCTGTGCGTCGTGGACGCGGACCCGCTCTCCGCGGCCGCACCGCTGCGCGAGATGCCGGTCTCCGGCACCCTCCTCGCGGGCCGCTGGACCCACCGGGGCTTCTGACCCGGGCGGCCCGACGTGGTCAGGCCCGGGCGAGGACCTCCGCGGTCGTCGTCACCCGGGCGAAGCCGCCGCCGTGCAGGTTCGTCGCCGTCGCGCGGGCCAGGTCCGCCGCCGCGAGGACGGTGCCGTCCGGTCCGGCGAGGTCGAACGTGCGGGTCGCGTCGATCGGCACGACCACGCGGTACCCGAGGTTCCCGGCCATCCGGGCGGTCGTCTCGACGCACATGTTGGTCTGGATCCCGCACACCACCAGCTGCTCGATGCCGGCTCCCGTGAGCCAGGCGTGCAGGTCGGGGGTGCCGTAGAACGCGGAGTTCACGGTCTTGTCGACCAGCAGCGCGGGCCGGGCGTCCGCGACGACGGGCGCGAACGCGTGGCCGGGGGCGTCGGCGGCCAGCGGCCGGCCCGGGGCGGAGGTGTGCCGGACCAGCACGACCGGCCGCCCGGAGCCCTGCCAGGCCGCGAGCAGCGCGGCGATGTTCCGCTCGGCGTCCGGGTTGTCCCGCGGACCCCAGAAGGCGGCGTCGTCGAAGCCCTGCTGCACGTCGATCACGACCAGGGCCGCGGTGGTGGCGATGTCCATGCCGGTCATCGTCGCGGCACGGACGCCGGCGTGCCACGGCCGACGCTGCCGTCCGGCGTCGACATCCTGCCGTCCTCGCCGGCCTCCCCCCGTCTGGGTGCTACCACCCGGCCTCCCCGCGCGGGGTGGGCCCCGCCGCCGTAGCGTCCCAGGGCATATGCACCTCGACCAGCAGCACGCGCCCCCCTCCTGCGGCCTCGGCAGCCGCACCACCCTCGGTTTCCACCCCCGCGACGGCAGGCCCGTGGCGTGCTGGGTCGTGCACCCGACCGGCACCGGGGAAGAGCAGGACGCGCGGACGGCGCGGTTCGTCGCCGCGCTGGGGCTGGGCGACCTGACGGCGCCGACCCTGTCCGACATCTCGCGCCACCGGGCGTCCGTGACGGCGGCCGGCGGCTGGGCGACCCTGTGGGTCGGCGACGAGACCGAGCTGGTGGCGACGCACGACGCGGAGTGGCTGGACGCCCTGCTGGAACGCGGCTGGGCGATGCTGGTCGTCGGCTGGTCGCCGCTGCTCCAGGACGCGGACAACGCGGCGGTGCAGGAGTACCTGACCGGGCCGGGGCTCGCGCACGCGGGCGTGGTCCGCGCCGCCTGACCGGCCGCGGGTCCCGCGCCGTGGACGCGGGACCGAGCTGCCCGCGGGGGTCGGTAGGCTGGGTGCCGAACCCCACCGCCGCGAACCAGGGAGCACACCCGTGGGACGAGTCGTCGTCGATGTGATGCCCAAGCCGGAGATCCTCGACCCGCAGGGCAAGGCCGTCGCCGGGGCGCTGCCGCGGCTCGGCTTCGGGCAGTTCACCTCCGTGCGCCAGGGCAAGAGGTTCGAGCTCGAGGTCGACGGCCCCGTCACCGCCGAGGTGCTGGCCGCCGCCGCCGAGGCCGCGACCCAGGTGCTCTCGAACCCGGTGATCGAGGACGTCGTCCGCGTCGCCGAGGCCGAGGCCGCGACGGCCACCGGGGACGCGGCCCGATGACGCGGATCGGCGTCGTCACGTTCCCCGGCACGCTCGACGACCGGGACGCCGCGCGCGCCGTGCGCCTCGCGGGCGCCGAGCCGGTCGCGCTGTGGCACGCGGACGCCGACCTGCGCGGCGTCGACGCGGTCGTCCTGCCGGGCGGCTTCTCCTACGGCGACTACCTGCGGGCCGGGGCCATCAGCCGGTTCGCGCCGGTGATGGGCGAGGTCGTCGACGCGGCCGGCCGCGGCCTGCCGGTGCTCGGGATCTGCAACGGCTTCCAGGTCCTCACCGAGGCGCACCTGCTGCCGGGCTCGATGATCAAGAACGACCACCTGCACTTCGTGTGCCGGGAGCAGGTGCTGACGGTCGAGCAGACCCGCACCGCCTGGACCGGCGACTACGAGCAGGGCGAGCGCATCACCATCCCGCTGAAGAACCAGGACGGCCAGTACGTCGCCGACGAGCGCACGCTGGACGAGCTGGAGGGCGAGGGCCGGGTCGTGTTCCGCTACGCCGACGTCAACCCGAACGGCTCGCGCCGCGGCATCGCGGGCATCAGCAACGCGCGCGGCAACGTCGTCGGCCTCATGCCGCACCCCGAGCACGCCGTCGAGGCCGGGTTCGGGCCGGACGGCGCGCGCGGGCCGCGGTCCGGCACCGACGGGCTGCGGTTCTTCACCTCGGTGGTGCGCGCGCTCGTCTCCGCAGGGTGACGACCGCCGTCACCCTGGCCGCGGTGCCGTGGTCCGACCCGGTCGCCCGGGCGCTCCGGCGCGCGCAGCAGACCGAGCTGAGCGCGCGGTACGGCGACGAGGGCACGCCCGAGCCGCCCGCCGAGCAGGTCGCCGTGACCCTGGTGCTCGCGCTCGACGGCGATCCCGTGGGCTGCGGCTCGCTGCGGGACCTCGGCGACGTGGCCGAGCACGCGGCCGGCACCGGCGAGGTCAAGCGGCTGTACGTCGTCCCCGGGGCCCGCGGGCGCGGGCTGGCCCGGACGCTCGTGCGCGCCCTGGAGGCGCACGCGGCGGACCGGGGCTGGACGCGGCTCGTGCTGGAGACGGGGTTGCAGCAGCCGGAGGCGATCGGGCTGTACCTGTCGCTCGGCTACCGGCCGGTCCCGCGGTACGGCGAGTGGGTGGACGTGCCGGACTCGCGGTGCCTCGCCAGGGACCTGGGCGGGGTGGCGGCGCCGGGGACCCCGCAGGTCGGGCCGGCGCAGGACGCCGGGGCGGGGCCCGCGCTGCTGCGGGTCGACCCGCGCGAGCCGGGGGCGCTCGACCGCGCCCTGTCGTCCGGCTACCGCCCCGTGCTGCCGTTCGGCGCGTGGCAGGACGACGCGTGGGGGATCTACCTCGGCCGGGTGCCCGTCACCGACGCCCGGCATGTGGACGCGCCGTAGGACGGTGGGCGAGCCGCGGGGTAGCGTGCTCGCGTGTTCCTGAGCCGGGTGTGTTGTCGCTGAGCTGACGACCTCGCGCGCCCGCGGCCGGACGGCCCTCGTCGCGCACCCCGCCCCACCCCGAGGACACCCACCCATGTCGCAGCCCGTCCTGGACCGTGTGCACACGGTCAGCCCCCGTCACCTCCCCGCCCCGTCGGCCGGCGTGAGCCGCCGGCACCTCCCGCGGCCGTCGGAGGCCCCGGTCGCGCCGGTCGCCGCTCCTCGCGCGGCCTCGCCGGCGGCCGCCGAGCCGACGATCCACGTCCGCACCCCCGACTACGGCGTCCGGACGGTCGAGTTCCGCCCCGGCTCCGAGACGGCGATCGTGCTCGCCGCGAGCCGCGCCGACGTGATCCGCCTGGAGTTCTCCGTCGCCGTGCCCTCCGTCGGGGCGCTGGCCCGGGTGGCGGCGCTGGTCGACGAGTCCGTGGCCGAGGTCGGGCGGGACCGCACCGAGGTGCGGGTGCTGCTCGACCTCGAGGTGGTGCTGGCGGCCGACGAGCGTACGGCGCGGCGCAAGCGGTCGCAGCTCGAGCACCTGGACGCCCTCGCGGGCCTGAGCTGGTCGCCCGCCGCGACGCGGGTGGTCACCACGCCGGACCGGCTGGTCGAGGAGGTCCGCGAGCTGGCCCGCCGGGCGGGGGTGGACGGCGTGGTGCTGCTGCCGCTGCACGACGGCGACCCGGCCGACGCGGAGCTGCGCGCGCTGGTGGCCTGACCCGGAGTTCACCCTCCCGCGCCGCCCCGGGCGGGCGCGCGCCGCATAGTCTCGGCCTGCCCGGAGGGACGCCCCGGGTCCCGCCCGCCCCGGAGGACCGATGCAGATCCGGCTCATCCCGCTCGCCGACGTCACCGACGCGGACGCCGGCGCGTGGCAGGACCTCGCCGGGCACGCGCTCGCCCCGAACATGTGCCTCGACCCCCGGTTCCTGCGGCCGGCGCGGCACCTCGGGCCCGAGGCCGACGAGGTGCGCCTGCTCGTCGCGCAGGACGGCGACCGGTGGCAGGCGGTGCTCGGGGTCACCACCCGGCGGCTGGTGCCGCGGATCCCGGTGCGGGCCTTCACGACCGACGGGTCGTTCATGAACCGGGAGTGCGACCGGCATCACCCGCTGGTGCGGGCGGACCGGGCGGCCGAGGCGCTGGACGCGCTGCTGCGCGGCGCCCGGTCCGCGGGTCTGCCCGGGATCGCGCAGCTGCGCCGGTTCCCCGCCGAGGGGCCGCTCGCCGACGTGCTCGCCGAGGTCACCGCCCGGCGCGGCATGCGGGTGGTCGACCGCGGCCGGGACATCGGGGTGTGGGCCCCGCGCGAGGCGTTCGAGGTCCTGGAGGTGCCGGCGCCGGTCGACGGCGTCGTGCCGGACCCCCCGCTGTCCTGCGGCCACCTGCGGGCCGACGACGCCCGGAACATCCGGCGCACCGTGCGCGGGCTGGCGCGGGAGTCCGGACCGCTCGCCCTGCACGACGAGTCCGACGACCCCGCCGCCCTCGACCGGTTCGTCGTGCTGCAGGCCGCCGGGTGGAAGGGGGACGCCGCTCGCGGGGGGGGCGGCGCTCGGCCTGGACCCGGCGGCGGGCCGGTGGTTCCGCGACCTGGTGACGGGGTTCCGCCGGGACGGCGACCTGCGGGTGCTGCGGCTCACCGCCGGCGACGAGACCCTGTGGACCGGGTTCCTGGTCCGGTCCGGCGGTGGCTGGTTCGGGGTGCTCGACGCGTACGACGAGCGGTTCCGGCGGTTCAGCCCGGGGTCGATCGGGCGCATCGCGGCGACGACGTACCTGCTCGGCACGACCGACGCGCCGTTCGTCGACCCGGGGTTCGGGTCGAGCTACGCGGTGGGGGCCCGGCTCTGGCCCGCCCCCCGGCCGCAGGTCGACCTGCTGGTCGCCACCGGCGGGCCGGCCGCGGACGCGGTGCTGCGCGCGGCGCCGCTGGCCCGCCGGGTCGGCCTGGTGGCCTGAGCCGG
>DAMBCY010000069.1:11608-13837 GCA_032056255.1 Cellulomonas sp.
CGGTGGCCCTCAGGCCCCCAACGACCCCAGCGCCTGCTCCAGGTCGTCCCGCAGGTCGGCCGGGTCCTCCAGGCCCACGGACAGCCGCACCGTCGACTCCGCGATGCCGACCGCGGCGCGCCCGGCGGGCCCGAGCTTGCGGTGCGTGGTGGTGGCCGGGTGCGTGACCAGGGACTTCGCGTCGCCGAGGTTGTTCGACACGTCGACCACCCGCAGCGCGTCGAGCACCCCGAAGGTCGCCTTCTTCGCCACCTCCGGGTCCGTGCCGGGCACGTGCAGGTCGAACGTCACGACGGTGCCGCCGCCGTCCTGCTGGGCGAGCGCGAGGGCGTGCTGCGGGTGCGAGGGCAGGTAGGGGTACCGGACGGACGCGACCGCGGGGTGCTGCTCCAGCCAGCCGGCCAGGGTCAGCGCGGAGGCCGTCTGGTGCCGGACGCGCAGCGACAGCGTCTCCAGGCCCTTGAGCAGCACCCACGCGTTGAACGGGCTCAGCGAGGGGCCGGTGTTCCGGATCAGCGTCTGCACCGGGCCGTGCACGAACGCGTCGGTCCCGAGGATCGCCCCGCCGAGCACCCGGCCCTGGCCGTCGATGTGCTTGGTCGCGGAGTACACGACCACGTCGGCGCCGAGCGGCAGCGGCCGGGAGAGCACCGGGGTGGCGAACACGTTGTCGACCACCACGACCGCGCCCGCGGCGTGCGCGAGCGCGCTGACCGCGGCGATGTCGACGAGGTCCTGCATCGGGTTCGACGGCGTCTCGAAGAACACGACGTCCGCGGGGGTCGCCAGCGCCTGCTCCCACTGCTCCGGGACGTGCCCGTCGACGTAGTCGGTGCGCACGCCCCACTTCGCCAGGATCTCGTCGAAGATCACCACGGACGAGCCGAACAGCGCCCGCGCGGCGACGACGCGCGATCCCGAGCGGACCAGGGCGGCGAGCGCCGTGAACACCGCGGACATGCCGCTCGCGGTCGCGAAGCACGCCTCGGCGCCCTCCAGCAGCCGCAGCCGCTCCTCGAACGACGACACCGTCGGGTTCCCGTAGCGCGAGTACAGGAACCGGTCGGACTCGCCGGCGAACGCCGCCTCGGCGTCGGCGGCCTGCTCGTAGACGTACCCCTGCGTGAGGAACAGCGCCTCGGACGTCTCCTGGAACTGGCTGCGCACGGTGCCGCCGCGGACGGCGAGCGTGTCGGGGCGCAGCGTCGTGCGGGGGAGGCGCCCGTCCTGCCAGTCCGCGGGTCCCGGGGCGGCGCCCGTGCTGCCCGGGCCGCCCGCGCTCACGCGGTCCGCCACGGCAGGCCGGCGGCCCGCCAGCCCTGGTGCCCGCGCTGCCCGTCGGGGCCGACGTCGCCCTCGAACCCGGTCAGCACGTTGTACGCGGGGCCCAGGCCGGCGGCGGTGGCGGTGGTCGCGGCGGCCACCGAGCGCACGCCCGAGCGGCACAGGAACACGACCGGCCGCGGCTCACCGGCGACGAGCCCCGCGAGGGCCAGCTGCTCGAGGAACTGCGGGTTCGGCCGCCCGAAGGCGTCGGTCCACTGGACGAACGCGGTCCGCCCGGCACCCTCGGCACCCTCGGCACCGTCCGCGAGGTCCGCGGTGTCCGGGACGCCGATCGTCGCCCACTCGCCCTCCGTGCGGACGTCCACCAGGACGGCGCGCGGGTCGGACGCCAGCAGGTCCCAGGCCTCGTGCGGGGTGAGGTCGCCCGCGTACGGCGCGCTCACAGCGGCCGCACCTGCGCGCGGGCGGCCACGGGCAGCACGACGGCCTGCGCGACGATCACGCGCTCCCCGTCGAACGTGGCGGCGGGGCTGCCGTGCAGCTCGTAGCCCTCGTCGAGCGCCGCGCTCACCCGCTCGCAGAACGTGCGGTCGTCGGGGCCGCTCAGCAGGCGGTAGCGCAGCCGGTCGTCGGTCGTGTCGGCGGTCATGCCTCTCTCCTCCATCGGAACTGGCGGAAGCACCCTCGGCCGGCCCGGCTCGCGAGGAGCACGGGTCCGCGGGTTGCTGCGGCGTCGACGAGCCAGATCTCTCGGCCGCTCTGGATGGTGCGGTGATGCTACGCCATGGACGGGGCAGGTCCGCCCGGCCGGGTCGCAGGGTGGACGTCGGTTGACAGGCCCGCCGGTCCCGACCCATCCTCGGACGTAGGTCATGAGCGCCAGCGCGAAGCCCCGGCTCGCTGGCCGGCAACCCTCCCTCCGCGGCGGGGTGCCCCGGGTGA
>DAMBCY010000070.1:0-13795 GCA_032056255.1 Cellulomonas sp.
CCTCGTTGTTCCCCGCCCACACCGCCATGCTGGGGTGGTTGCGCAGCCGCTTGACCTGGTACTCCGCCTCCAGCGTCACCTCGGTGCGCAGGTTCTCGTCGTCGCTGGGGTAGTCGGTGCACGCGAACATGAAGTCCTGCCACACCAGCACGCCGAGCTCGTCGGTGGCGCGGTAGAACGCCTCGTGCTCGTAGATGCCGCCGCCCCAGATGCGCAGCATGTTCATGTTGCCGTCGCGGGCGAGCCGCACGAGCTCGCGCTGGCGCTCGGCCGTGACCGAGCCGACCATCATGCTGGCGGGCAGCCACGCGCCCCCGCGCGCGAAGATCGGCACGCCGTTGAGGACGAACCGGAACAGCCGCCCGCCCTCGGGGTCGTCCGGGCGGTCGACGGCGATCGTGCGCAGCCCCACCCGGTCGAGCACCACGTCGCGCAGGTCCTCGCCCTCGCGCAGCTCGATCCGCACGTCGTACAAGGCCGGCTCGCCCAGGTCATGGGTCCACCACAGCTGCGCCTCGTCGACGACGAGGTTCCCGCGGGCGACGCCGTCGGTGACGGGCAGCGCGGTCTCGACGATCGCGCCGGACGGGGATGTCAGCGTGACGACGGCGCTGAGGTCGAGACCGTCGGCCACCTGGCTGGTCTCCACCAGCAGCGAGAGGCGCGCGGTGCGGGCGACGGTGTCGATCGCGTCCGTGCGCACGTGGTGGCCTGTGACAACCGCGCGGGGGACGCGCCGCAGCTCGACCGGACGCCAGATGCCGATCGACGGCACGCGCGGCCCGAAGTCCCAGCCCCAGGAGAACGCCGCCTTGCGGCGCTGGGCGGCCAGCGGCATCGCCTCCAGCGAGCTGCCCGCCATCGGGTTGTCCGCGTCCCCGGTGCTCTCGGGCGTCGCCGCCGGCTCCGGCGCGTCGTCGTTCGCGTACTGCGGGTCCGCAGCGAGCAGCTTCGCGACGACGTTGCGGAACATGTCGACGGCGACGGGGGCGGGGGTCAGGCCCGCCAGCGGCGGGGAGAACCGCAGCAGGAGGTCGTTGCTGTCGCGCAGCCGGTCTGTGACGTCGAACTCGGCAGGGCGGAACATGTTCTCGTGGTGACCGAGGGGTTCTCCGTTGAGCCACAGGTCGACGACGGTGTCCAGACCGTGGAAGACGAGCACCAGCCGTTCCTGCTCGCCACGGTCGGCCGCGGCCTCGAAGGTGGTGCGGAACCACCAGTCGCGCTCCTCGATCCACCGCACGGCCTCCTCGTTGCGGTCGTAGTACGGGTGCTCGATGACGCCGGCCGCGATCAGCGACTCGTGCACCCCTCCGGGCACGACCGCCGGCAGCCAGGTGCGGGACCCGGCGTCGAGCTCGGCAGGGCTCAGCGCCCGGTCGGTGTCGACCAGCGTGAACGCGTCGATCGTGACCGAGCGGGTGACGCCGGTCAGGGCAGGGGATGTAGCAGTCATGGTTCCTTCTCTGTTGCCGATCTCGTGCAGGTCTGGAGGGCTCAGGGGCGCGAATGCCGTTCGTCAGGGCGTGCGGGTGATCGGGGCGACGTGGGGAGGGCCGCCGTGCTCCTGGCCGATCTCGGGGACGCGGACCGCGACGATCGCACCCATCATCGCGAGCACCGCGAGGGTGCAGAACAGGGCGGGATAGCCGCCCATCGCCAGCAGCGCCGGGGCGAGGAACGGCACCAGGGACTGCGGCAGCGAGTTGGCGATGTTGATGATCGCCAGGTCGCGGCCGGCATCGGCGCTGCTGGGCAGCACCCGCACGCACAGAGCGAGGTCGACGGCGAAGAACGTGCCCGTGCCGAGCCCGAGCACCGCGCCCGCGGCGTAGACGAACCCGAGGGACGGCGCGAACGCCATCATCAGGAGCGCTGCGGTCGCCAGGACGCCGCCGAGCATGACGAACGGCTTCTGCCGCTTGATGCGGTCCGAGAGGTAGCCGGCGCCCACGCTGGAGACGGCGAGCAGGCCCACCGTCACGAGGGACAGCCGGAGCACGATGTCCCCGACCTCGTCGGTCGAGTACCCGAAGCGCCGGATGAGGTAGAACGCGTGGTAGGAGGAGGCCGCGTAGCCGCAGGTGATGAGGAAGCGCACCAGCCACGCCCACCCGAAGGCCGGGTGCCGGCGCGGGTCGATCCAGAACATGCGCGCGAGGCCCCGCAGCCCGCGCGGGCCGGACGGGTCTGATACCGAGGGGGCGGCCGGCAGGTCGCGGATCAGCGCGACCGCCACCGCGGCCCCGACGACCAGGACGGCGGCGACCAGCTGCCACTGCAGCGGGGAGCCCGCGGCCGCGGAGTTGACGATGAGGAGGCCGGCCACCGGACCGATGGCGACCGTCAGCCCGGCGATGCCGGAGACTCCCCCACGGCGGTGCGGCGGGACCTGGTCGGCGACGAGGGCGTTCGTCGCGGCGTACTGGAAGTTGAGGGTGCCCTGGACCAGGCACCACAGGACGACCACCTGCCAGACCTGGGTGGTGACGCTGAGCGCCACGAGCACCAGCGCGCCGGCCACCGCCCCGGCCAGGACCCAGGTGCGGCGGCGGCCGAACCGCCAGCCGGTGCGGTCGCTGATCCGTCCCGCGATCGGGTTGAACACCATGGCCACCAGGGCGCCGACCCCGGAGACCACCCCGAACGCGGTCGTGGCGTCGTCGACGCCCGCGATCTCCGTCAGGCGCAGCGTCAGCAGCAGCTGCATGGGCGTGTTGACCGCGATGAAGAAGCTGAGCGTGGACAGGGTGATCGCCGGGACGAGGCGTCCCAGCGGGGTGACGGGCTTGCGGGTCCAGTCCTCGTCGGCGACGGCCACTGGGGCGCCCCCCTGCGTCGGGGGACGATCGGTTGCGGCGCTCACAAGGCACTCCCTCGTGCAGGCTCCGGAGAGCAAGGTGTAGTGCAATCACTTTCGTAGTGACTACCACTTTGAATGATCCACCTTTTTCTCCTACAGTCAAGCCATGGGACTGAGGGAGCTGAAGGCACGCCGGACCCGGGACACGATCGCGGCCGTGGCGCTCGAGCTGTTCGAGCGCCAGGGGTACGAGGCGACGACGATGGAGCAGATCGCCGAGGCAGCCGAGGTCGCCCCCACCACGCTCTACCGGTACTACCCGACCAAGGACAGCACCCTGGTCGACCAGCTGATGCCCGGAGCAGGGCTGTGGGGAGAGCAGCTCGCGGCCCGGCCGCCGTCGGAGGACCTCGGCGTGTCGCTGGGGCACGTGCTCCACGAGAGGCTGCGAGAAGTCGACGAGAACGCCGACCGCGTCCAGCGACTGCGCCGGCAGATCGACGCCGTCCCCTCCGCGCGCGCCCGGGTGCTGGACCTCAGCTACCAGGAGGCCGCCGTGCTCGAGGAGGCGATCGCAGCGCGGGCCGGCACCGATCCGTCAGAGCTCTGGGTCCAGACGACCGCGCAGACCTGGCTCATGGTCTTCCGGATGGCGGTCGACATGGTCCGGTCGACCCCCGAGCCTCGCCCGGCGGAGGAGTATGCCGCAGAGATCGCGGCGGCCTTGACCAGTCCCGCGACCGTGATGCCGAGCCTGCCGGCACGAGGGACGCGGTCATCGTGCCGCGAGCTGCCCGGGTAGCTCGCCACAACCCGGTCGCCGCCGGCGCTGCGCACGCCGGCACATGCCCGAGCACGACCACCTGAGCGGCAGTGTTGTGGCCCATGCGTTGGTACATGTTGAGGAGGCCCGCCGCCTCCGACCGGCGTATCCGCTGGTCAGAAGGCTGGCGGGCCTCGTCGCGCGGAGACGGTGGGATTTGAACCCACGGAAGGGTTGCCCCTTCACGACCTTAGCAGGGTCGCGCACTAGACCTGGCTATGCGACGTCTCCAGATGCGCCGCCCACCCTACCGGTCACCAGCGGCTGCCACCAAAGTCCCCGCGTCAGCGCTCGAACGCCCACTCCCGGTCCGTCAGCATCCGGGCCACCGCGAGCCCCACGGAGAGCGCCACGACGACCAGCCCCGCCTGCACCCCCCAGGCCAGCGCCTCGGTGGTGTCGCCGTTGGAGATCTGGAACACCGCCCGGTACGCGGACACCCCGGGCACCATGATGACGACGGCCGGCACCGAGATCGTGATGCGCGGGTACCCCAGGCGCGGGGCGATGACGGCGGCGAGCAGCCCCACGACGAGCGCGGCTCCCGCGGCGGCGGCCTGCGGGGCGAGGTCGGCGTCGGTCAGGTACAGCCGGCCGGTGTTGGCGACCATGCCGACCACGGCCGCGCCGAGCGCCATCCGCCACGGGCTGTTGAACATCAGCGCGAAGCCCAGCACGCCGACGAACGACGCGATGAGCCGCAGCACCAGCAGCGTCGCGGGCTCGTGCGCCGGGCCGACGGCGGGGTCGGGCGACAGGCCCACGGCGATCGAGACGCCCCAGACCGCGAGCGCCGCGGACGTGAGGATCATCAGGGCGTAGGTCAGCCGGGCGACGCCGGCGGAGAAGTCGAGCTTCGCGAGGTCGAGGCCCCCGGTGACCAGCGGGAACCCGGGCACCAGGAACAGCACGGCGGACACGTACCCGGCGGCGTGCCGGACCTCCGTGGCGCCGAGCCCGTGCAGCACGGACACGAGCCCGAGGTAGCTGAGGCAGGCGACGGTCGCGGCGATCATCGTCACGCCGAACTGGTTGAACCCGCGGTGCAGCAGCAGCCGGCGGACGAGCTGCCCGAGCCACGCGGCGACGAACGCCCCGGCCATCTCGACGGGGCCACCGTGGTTGAGGAACGCGAACGCGGCGCACGCGACGGCGGCCCACAGCGCGTTGACGACGTCGGGGTACAGCGGCGGCTTGTGCTCGATGCGGTCCAGCTCGGCGCTGACCTGCTCCACGGTGGCGCGCCGCCCGGACGCGGCGAGCGACCCGGCGAGGCGCTCGAGCTCGGACAGCCGGTCGGCGTTGATGCCGACGGACCGGACCTCGGCGACCTCGGTGCGGAAGCTGACGCCGCGGTGCGAGGTGGTGGTGATCTCCGTGAGGGTCACGTGCGCCTCGTGCCGGTCGATGCCGATCGCGCGCGCGACCCGGGCCATCGAGGACTTCACGCGGTAGGAGCCCGTCCCGGCGGACAGGCTCAGGCGTCCGACGCGCAGGGCGACGCCGGACTCCCGGATGAGCTCGAGCTCGTCGTCGGTGGGCTGGGTGGGCATCGGACCATCATGGCGAACGCCGCGCGCGACGGTTGGACGTCCGTCCGCGCGCGGCGTCCGGGGCGGGGTGAAGTCCTGGTCTCCCGGATACTGAGCACGTGCCCGACACCCGCTGCCCCTGCCTGAGCGGCGGCATCTACGACGTCTGCTGCGGCCGCCTGCACCGCGGCGAGGCGTCCGCCGCCACGGCCGAGCAGCTCATGCGGTCGCGGTTCAGCGCCTTCGCGGTCGGTGACGCCGGCTACCTCACCCGCACCTGGCACCCGTCGACCCGCCCCGGCGACCTCGACCTCGACGACGACCTGCGCTGGTACCGGCTCGACGTCCTCGCGACCACGGCCGGCGGGCCGTTCGACACCCGCGGCACGGTGGAGTTCCGCGCGTTCTTCCGGGGACCGGATCAGCGGGGGTCGATGCACGAGGTGAGCCGGTTCGTCCGCGAGTCCGGCGCGTGGCTCTACGTCGACGGCGACGTGCGCGACTGAGACCGGTTCGCTGCCGCCTGCAACGTTCCGCGCCCCGGACGCGTCTCGAGGGTGAGGACGCACGAGGAGGTACCGGTGGCGGGGCCGGGACGAGGCTCGGACGAGCTCATGGCGGAGCTCGTCCGCCGGCGCGGTGACGCGCTGGGGGCGTACGCCTACCTGCTGACCGGCGATCTGCGGGAGGCCGAGGACCTGCTGCAGGGCGCGCTGGTCACGACGTTCGTCCGCGCGCGCTCCCTCGAGCTCGGGTCCGCCGAGGCGTACCTCCGCCGGGTCATGGCGACCACCTGGGTGGACCGGCACCGGCGGCGCAGCCAGTGGACGCGGGTGCGGCACCTGTTCGGGCGTCCCGACACCTACGACGGCCCCGCCGAGCAGGTCGCCGACCGCCAGGACGTCCAGGCCGCCCTCGACACCCTGTCCCGCCAGCAGCGCGCCTGCGTCGTGCTGCGGTTCTGGGACGACCTGACCGTACGGGAGATCGCCGGCGTGCTGGGCGTCGCCGAGGGCACCGTCAAGCGCTACCTGAGCACCGCCGTCGCCCGGCTCGGCGACCTGCTCGGCCCCGATGTCGTACCCACCCCGGACGAGACCGTCCTGGTGCAGGGAGGAGACCCCCGATGACCGACGACCTGCGCGCGAGCCTGGAACAGATCGCGGCCGGCGACCCCGACCGCCCGGCCCACCACCCCGGTGGCCGGCTGGCAGCCGTGGGGCGAGCCGTGCGGCGCCGTCCCCGCCGTCGAGCTCCGCGAGAGCACCGGCCTGGAGGTGCAGGGCGCGGTGGTCCCGGGCTCCCTCGACCGCACCACCGCGTCGTTCGACTACGCCGCCGACGGCGACGTGCTGCTCGTGAACGCCCAGACCACCGCCGAGACGCCCGGCCTGCCGGCGGAGGGCGGCACCGGCGTCCGGGTGCTCGTGCTCGACGGAGCCGGGGCCGTCGTGCTCTGGAACGACATCGACCGCGCGATCCCGCAGTTCGAGGCGACCGACGGATCGAGCGCCTCGTCCCTGTCCTGGCTGTTCGAGTCCCGCGACTGCCGCACCGGGCAGCCGCTCGACGGCACCTACCGCGTGATCGCCGCCGACGGGGACACGGGGACGTGGTGACGCGGGTGAACTCCCCAGCGCCTCCGTGCTGTGGATCCGAGAGCTCGTGCTGCCGGATGCCCACTTCTTGCCCGGAGCGTCGTCCATGCCGTCCGAGCACGTGCCAGCGTTCGCAGGAGCCGGAAGCGCTGGCAACCCGGGCGCCGCTACCGTCGGCGCACCGCGCGCCGGACCCGATCCGGGCACGACCGCTACGGCAGGTGTCAGGAGCTCGCCACTGAAGCTGGATGCTCCAGCGGCCTTCGCGGGGCGGAGGGCAAGGGATTCGAACCCTTGAGTACGAGGTCATCGCACCAACGGTTTTCAAGACCGTCGCTTTCGGCCGCTCAGCCAGCCCTCCCGGTGGGACGCGGCGACCCTACCAGCGCACCGACGCCCGGGTCAGTCGCGCATCAGCGGCGGCACGATCACCGTCGCGGGCCCCGGCCGGTACACCGTCGCCGGCCGCCCCCGCCCCTCGGAGCGCGTCCGCCCGGTGTCGACGAGCAGCCCGGGGACCGAGGTGACCTTGCGGTGGAAGTTGCGTGGGTCGAGCGGCTGCCCCCACACGGCCTCGTAGACGCCGCGGAGCTCGGAGACGGTGAGCTCGGGGCCGCAGAACGCGGTGGCGAGCGGGGAGTACTCGAGCTTCGCCCGGGCCCGTTCGACGCCGTCGCCGAGGATGCGCGCGTGGTCGAAGGCGAGCGCCCCGGCGTCGACGTCGGCGACCGGGACCCAGGCGGCCGCGGCGGCGTCGGTGCCGGCGGTGGGTTCGGGGAGGTCGGGGGCGAGGACGAGGTGCGCGACGGAGACGACGCGCATCCGCGGGTCGCGGTCGGGGGCGCCGTAGCTGCCGAGCTGCTCGAGGTGCCCGGCGGGCTGCCGGACGCCGGTCTCCTCCGCGAGCTCGCGGACGGCGGCGTCGTGCAGGTCCTCGTCGGCGCGGACGAACCCGCCGGGCAGCGCCCACGCGCCGCGGTACGGGTCCTCGCCGCGCCGGACCAGCAGGACGTGCAGGGCGCCGTCGCGGACGGTCAGCACGACGAGGTCGACGGTGACGGCGAACGGCGGCCACGCGCTCGGGTCGGACATGCGCCCATCTTATCTCGTCAGGTTGACGACAAACACGGACGGGAGTTATCGTCGTTCTGACGATAACGAACCTCGGAGGACGACATGGCCACCATCACCCGCTACCCGTTCCTGCGGCACCTGCGTGCCACACCGACGAGCCACGTGGTCCAGCTGCACGCCGGCACGACGCGACGCTCGGGCGCGGGGCTCGCCTTCTGGTTCCGGCCGCTGACCGCGGTGCTGTCGGAGGTCCCGCTCGACGACCGCGAGCTCCCGCTCGTCGCCCACGCGCGCACCGCCGACCTGCAGGAGGTGACGGTGCAGGTCACGGTCTCCTACCGGTTCACCGACCCCGAGCTCGCCACCCGGCGCCTCGACCTCGCGATCTCCCCGACCACCGGCGCGTGGACCGGCAACCCCCTGGAGCAGGTCGCGCACCTGCTGGGTGAGCTGACCGCCGGGCACGTCATGGACGCGCTCGCCGGCGTCACCCTCCGGGAGGCGATCTCGTCGGGCGCGGGTCCGCTGCGCGAGCAGGTCACCGCGGCGCTCGTCGCGGACGGCCGGGTGCACGCCACGGGCCTGACGATCCTCGGGGCGCGGGTCCGGTCGGTCCGCGCGGACGCCGACCTCGAGCGGGCGCTGCAGACCCCCGCCCGCGAGGCCGCCCAGTCCGAGGCCGACCGCTCCACGTACGAGCGCCGGGCGCTGGCCGTCGACCGCGAGCGCGCCATCGCCGAGAACGAGCTCGGCAACCGGATCGAGCTGGCGACGCGCGAGCAGCAGCTCGTCCTGCAGGAGGGCACGAACGCCCGGTCCCGCGCCGAGGAGGCCGCCGCGGCCGCGCTCGTCGAGGCCCGCGCGCAGGCCGAGCGGCAGACGGTCCTGGCCGCCGCCGCGGCCGACGAGGCGCGGGTGCGCGGCGAGGCCGAGGCCGCCGCCGAGCGCGCCAGGCTCGAGGCCTACGCCGACGTCCCGCAGGGCGTGCTGCTCGCGCTGGCCGCGCGGGAGCTCGCGGGGAACCTGCCGAAGGTCGGGCAGCTGACGCTCACCCCCGACGTGCTGACCGGCGCGCTCACCGCGCTGGCCGCCCCGCGGGGTGAGTGACGTGGCCCTCGCTCCCCGCGCGGTCGTCGTGCACCGGCGCAGCGAGCTCGACGAGCTCGTGGACCGGCACGGCACCCGCGGGCAGGTCGAGTTCTTCCTGCGCACCCGCGGGCGGACGCTCGCCGACGTGCAGGACCGGCACGACGCGCTCGCCGACGCGCTCGGCCGGACCCGCGCAGCCGTGCCGGTCGACTGGCGGCGCGGTGAGGTCGAGCGCGCCGACCTGCACCGGTTCGCCTTCGACCCCGAGGACGTGTGCCTCGTCGTCGGGCCGGACGGGCTGGTCGCGAACACCGCCAAGTACCTCGACGCGCAGCCGGTGATCGGCGTCGACCCGGAGCCCGGGCGCAACCCCGGCGTGCTCGTCCGGCACCGCGCCCGCGACGTCCCGGGCGTCCTGGCTGCCGTGGCCGCCGGGCGGGCCGTGGTCGAGGCGCGCGCGCTCGTCCGGGCGACGCTGGACGACGGCACCCACCTGGACGCGCTGAACGACGTGTTCGTCGGGCACCGGTCGCACCAGTCGGCCCGCTACCGGCTCCGGCTGCCGGGCCTCCGCGGGGCCGCGGCGGGCCGCGACGTCGAGGAGCGGCAGTCGTCCTCCGGCCTGGTCGTGGCGACCGGCACCGGGTCGACCGGCTGGGCCGCCTCGCTGGTCCGCGGCCGCGCCGGCGCTCCCGCGCTCCCCGGTCCGGGCGCGGGCGACCTCGCGTGGTTCGTCCGGGAGGCGTGGCCGTCGCCCGCCACGGGGGCCGACCTGACGGCCGGCCTGCTGGGGCCGGGTGCGCGGCTCGAGGTCGTCGTCGAGTCGGACGCGCTCGTCGTGTTCGGCGACGGTCTGGAGGCCGACCGGCTCACGGCGACGTGGGGTCAGACGGTCACCGTCGACCTGTCGGACCGCCGGCTGCACCTGGTGGCGTGACCGCTCACACCCACCACTGCGCCGGGAGGCCCGGCGACACGATCGTCAGCCCGTGGATCGCCGCGACCGCGACCAGCCGCCGGTCGTACGACGCGAGCTCCGTGACCTCGGGGTGGGTGACGGCGACGCCGAGGTGCAGCGCGGCGAACGGGGACAGCACCCCCGTGCTCATCGAGGCGAGCCGCAGCGCCTGGTCGTGGTACCGGACGACCTCGAGGCCCTCGCCGACCTCGTGCGCGAGCGCGCGGACCTCCGCCGGTGCCTCGGCGACCGCGGCGCGCAGCTCGCTCAGGGACAGCGACGTGACGAGGAGGTCGGGGGCGCGCTCCGCCGACCACCTCTGCCAGCGCTCGGCGTGCTGCTGCCCGGGGAGGTAGCGGACGAGCGCCGACCCGTCGGCGTAGACCCGCACGCCTGGCACCCTATCGCCGGACGCGCAGGCCCCGGCCTCCCCCGCGGCGTCAGGCGCCGCGGAGGCGCTCCATCGCGAGCTGCACGAGGGAGATGAGCGTCTGCTTGGTGGCCGTGCGGGACCGGGCGTCGGTGTACAGGACGGGCACGTGCGCCGGGATCGCCAGGGCCTCGCGGACGTCCTCGAGGCGGTGCTTGGCGACGCCGTCGAAGCAGTTCACGCCGACGACGAACGGGATGCCGCGCGACTCGAAGTAGTCGACCGCCGGGAAGCACTGGTCGAGCCGGTCGGTGTCGACGAGCACGACGGCGCCGATGGCCCCGCGCACCAGGTCGTCCCACATGAACAGGAATCGGTCTTGCCCGGGCGTGCCGAACAGGTACAGCCACAGCGACCCGGGCAGCGCGATGCGACCGAAGTCCATCGCGACCGTCGTCGAGGTCTTGCGGTCGGACACGCCGCCCGCGTCGTCGACGCCGACCGAGTGCTCGGTCATCGCGGCCTCGGTGTTCAGCGGCTCGATGTCGGAGATGGACCCGATGAACGTCGTCTTGCCGACGGCGAAGCCGCCCGCGACGACGATCTTCACGACGGTGGGCGCGGCACCCGCCGGGGCACCGCCGCTCGAGTGCCGGGCGTGCGGGACGGTGGGCTGGCCGGTGATCGCGCCGGCCGCGGCGTCAGAGGGCGGAAATGCCATCGAGAACACTCTCCAGGACGCTGAGGGACAGGGCGGGCGACTGCCCGGTGCGGACCTCGACCGGGTCGGACGCGTGCACGCGGAGGTAGCCGGCGTCCGCGAGGTCGGACACCACGATCCGCACGACGCCCAGAGGCAGGTGCAGCAGCGCCGAGAGCTCGGCGACGGAGATGTAGCCGTGGGAGGCGTGCTGCAGGATCGCGCGCTTCTCGGGGGTCAGGCCGCCCTGGCCGGCGACCACGGCGACCCCGTCGGGCAGCAGCTCGACCAGCGCCTCCAGGGGGTAGTCGGACCGCTCGGAGCGCACCCGGCCGCCGGTGAGGGCGTACGGGCGGACCGTCCGTGTCTCGAACTCGCTCTCGCTCATCGGGACCTCACACGAGCGGTGCGCGCGTCGCGCCGTCGACGGGCAGGCTGCCCCGCATCTCGGTGATGAGCTGGGGCGTGAGCGTCGCCTCGGTGCGCGAGACGAGCATCGCCATCTCGTACCCGATGAGGCCGACGTCGCAGGTCGCGTCCGCCACCACGGCGAGCACGGACCCGTTCGAGACGCTCATCAGGAACAGGAACAGGTTGTCCATCTCGACGATGGCCTGCCGCACGTCGCCGGCGCGCAGCTGGCGCGCCGCCCCGCGGGTCAGGCTCGACATGCCGGCGACGATCGCCGCGAGCTGGTCGCCGCTGGTGCGGTCGAGCTGCTCGGACATCGCCATCAGCAGGCCGTCGGCGGACACCACCAGCGTGTGCCGGGTCCCGGGGACGGTCCGGACGAAGTTGTCCAGCAGCCAGCCGAAGTTGGCGGCCTCGGTGCTGAGGGTGGTCACACATCCTCCTGACGTGGTGCAGGTCCGCGGTGGGCGGCTGCGGGGACGGGGGTCACCATGACGGCGACGTCTGCTGCTGATCGGGCTCGGCGGGCCGCAGCTCGTGGCTGGCGGACCCGTCGAGGCTCTCGGCGCCGTCGGCGCCTGACCCCGCCTGGGCACGGCGGCCCCGGCGGGTTCCGGACTGGAAGCTGGACAGCCGGCTGCGCAGGCCGTCGGCGTCCCGGGCCGGGGCCTCGCCCGACTCGGGGGTGGAGATCTCGGGGGCGGCCGGGATCGCGGTCGGCACGCGCCGCGTCAGCGACCCGTTCCCGCCCGCGGGCCGGGCGTCGACCTTGGGCCGGTACGCGGACAGCTGGCTGAGCTCGCTCAACGCCTGCTCCTGGATGTCGGCTCGGCGGGCGAGCATCGCGGCGGCCTCGGCGCCCATGCCGGACGGACGCGGCGCCGCCTGGTCACCGGACGGCAGGCCCGCCGCACCGGGGACGGGGTCGGCGGTCGCGGCGGGGTCTGCCGCGGTGGAGCCGGACGGCGGGGTGGGCCAGGCCGGGAACGGGGAGTCGCCCGTGGCGGCGCCGTCCGGGGACCAGGAGGACGCCCACGCGCTGATGTCGCGCGGCGGCCGGCGGTCGGCGGTGGACGCGCTGGTCGGCTCGGGGACGGGCGGGGGCACCTCGCCGCGGGTGCGTGTCGGCAGCGGTGCCGCGTCGGGCCCCGCCGGGGCGACGGCCCAGCCCTGCGCGCCGCCCGGCGCCTCGGCGGCGGGGAGCCCGGCGGCCGGGGCGTCGGAGCCCGGTGCGCCGAGGCCGGGCGCCGGGGGGACGGGGGCCGGGGTGCCGAACGTCGGGACGAAGGGCGCCGGGGCCACGACCTCCCCCGGCTCCGACCCGCTCGCGGCGACGGGGAACGACCCGGGCAGCACGGGGGTCCCGGACTCGGGGGTGACCCAGCCGGCACCGGCGGTCTCGGGGATGAACGGCGGCAGCGTGAACGCGGGCGCGGCGGGGCCCGCGGGGACCGGCGACGGCTCCCAGCCCGGGGCGGGCTCCGGCGCGGCGAGGGCCGGAGCGGGGCTGTCGACCGGCGACCAGGCGGCGGACGGCAGCCACGCCCCGGACGGGTCGGCGACGGCCGACGGCTCGGACGGGGCGGGCTCGGCGACCGGCGGGGTCGCCGCGGGCTGCACCGGCACCCCGGGCGGTGTCGCGGTCGACGCCCAGACGGGCGCCGGCACGTCCGCACGCGGCGCGACGGCGGGAGACGGCGCGACGGCCGGCGTCGGGGTGGGCTCGGACGCCGCGACGCGCGTGCGGCGGAAGGAGAAGAACGACCGGCGGGAGCGCGGGCGGCGCGCGGGCGCGACCGGCGCGGGCTCGTCGCCGTACAGCAGCGTCGCGAAGTCGGGCAGCGGCGGCGGCTCGGCGGACGGGCCCGCGGGGACGGACGGCTCGGGCTGCTCGGGCTCGGGCTGCTCGGGCTCGGGCTGCGCGGGCTCCTGCGTCCAGGCCGACGCGCGGGCGGGCAGGGCCGGCTCGACGGGCGCGTCGACCGGCGCGGCCACGACCGCGTCCGCCGCGAGCGGCAGGGGCGCGTCCTGCCACGCGGGCACCGGGGCCGGCTCGTCCGCGGCCGAGGCGAACGGGACCGGGGGCAGGAGCTGCGTGGCGTCGGCACCGGACGCCGGTGGCTCCGGCTCGGCGGCGGAGCGGTCCACGACGGGCACGGGGGCCGGAACGGCCGGGTCGGCCCACGCGGCCCAGGCGTGCGCCTCGTCCAGGGGCTCGTCCGGGGCCAGGCCGGGCACGACGAACGGCTCCGGCTCGGGCGCGCGCAGGGCGGGCAGGTCGGCGGACGGCGCGGGTGCGACGACCTCGGGCTCGGACGACGGGGCGTCGAGCGGGAGGACGTCGAGCGAGGGGACGTCGAGCGACGGGGCGTCGGTCGCCGGCACCACGGGCGCGAGGGCGTCGGCGGCGGCGTTCTCGACAGCGGTGCTCTCGACA
>DAMBCY010000071.1:0-12535 GCA_032056255.1 Cellulomonas sp.
CCGCGAACGCGACGCCCAGCGCGACGCCCACCGGCTCCCCCGTGCGCATCAGCGCCACGGCACGCCCGGCGACCAGGACCACGTAGAGCGCCAGCAGCGCGGTGAGGGCGAGCGCGGCGACGAGCGGCGTGCGGCTGCGCCGGGACGGCCCCGCGGGCGACGGCTCCGTCACAGGTCCAGCAGGTGCTCGAGCCCGACCGTCAGCCCCGGGCGGGACCCGATGGCCCGCACCGCGTGCAGCACGCCAGGCATGAACGACACCCGGTCGAACGAGTCGTGCCGGATGGTCAGCTGCTCCCCCGCGTTGCCGAGCAGGATCTCCTCGTGCGCCACCAGGCCGCGCAGCCGCACGGCGTGCACGCGCACCCCCTCGACGTCCGCACCGCGTGCGCCGTCCAGCGCCGTGGTCGTGGCGTCCGGCACCGGACCCAGCCCGGCGTCACGTCGTGCCCGCGCCACCGCCTCGGCGGTGTGCCGCGCCGTGCCCGACGGGGCGTCGACCTTGTCGGGGTGGTGCAGCTCGACGACCTCGACGGACTCGAACCAGCGGGCCGCCCGCGCGGCGAACGACATCGCCAGGACCGCGCCGAGCGCGAAGTTCGGGGCGATGAGGACGCCCACCCCCGGGTGCTCCGCCAGGTCCGCCTCGACGCGGGCCAGCGACTCCGGCGTCCAGCCCGTGGTGCCGACGACGGCGTGCACGCCCTGGGCGACCAGCGCGCGGACGTTCGCCTCGGTCGCGGACGGCACCGTGAAGTCCACCGCCACCCGCGCGCCGGTCGCGGCCAGCGCGCGGACGTCGTCGGTGTGGTCGAGCTCCGCCACCAGGTCCAGGTCGGGCGCCGCCTCGACCGCCTGCACGACCGTGCGCCCCATCCGCCCGGAGGCCCCCAGGACGGCGACGGGCACCTGCTCGCGGCGGGTGTGCTGAGGGGCCGGGGTGTCGACGGGTGCGGTCACGGCCGCCACCCTAGACGCATCCGAGGACGTCCTCCATGCCGCGCACCGCCCGGCGCAGCTCCAGCGGGCTCAGACCCGTGAACCGCTCCACCTCCCGCTGCGGGTAGCCGGCGTCGGCGTACGCGCGCAGCACCGCCACCACCCGCGGGGCGTCGCCGCGGTCGTCGACCCCGAGCTCGCGGACCGCGCTGGAGAGCCGGACGCCGGCCAGGAACGCGGACGGGGCGACGCCGACGTGCTGCGCGAACAGCGCGTGCAGGGACGCGAGCGACCGGTCGACGGCGCGCGCCAGGTCGATCGTCCGGACCAGCCCGCGCTCCTCGTCGGCGACCCGGGCGACCCGGGCCAGGTCGGCCCGGTCCCCCGGCGGCAGCGGGCGCCGCACGGCCTCGGCCAGCACGGCCTCCAGCTCGCGCGCGACGGCGGCGTCGTCGGGTCCCGCCGCCCGCAGCCGGGCGGCGAGCGCGGCGTCGTCCAGCCCGAGGGCGGTGCCGAGCGGCCGGTGGTCGTCCACGAGGAACCCCCCGTCGGGCCACAACGCCGACAGCGCCCACGGCGTCAGGCGGGCGCCGACCTCCCAGCTCGGCCCCTCCGGGTCGTCCGCCAGCACCACCTGCGGCACCGTGCGCAGACCGCGCAGCACCGAGCCGATCACCTCGGACTCGCGGGTCAGCGGGTCCACCCAGCGCACCGGCCCGCCCAGCCGGACCACCGCCGCGGGCCGGCCGTCGGGCAGCGCGACGCGGGGTGGCGCACCCTGCGCTCCTCGCGCGACCCACAGCGCCTCCACGAGCCCGGACGCCCCGGGCGCGACGGAGACGGAACGGCGATCGGACGTCACGGCGGCCATGCGTCCATGATCGTCCCGCTCGGCCCGCGAGGGAACGGGACCTCGGACCCGCTCGGCGCCGAGGGAGGTGTCCGGCTGCCGAGGGAGGACCGCACGGAGGGCACCGTCGACCCGCCGAGCCCACCCTCGGCGCGCGGGTGGCACCGAGGGGGGTCTCAGTCGCCGAAGGGGCCGACGCGGACGACCGAGCGGGGGCGGGCGGCGAGGTCGGCCGCGAGCTCCTGGACGTCCCGGGCCGTGACGGCACGGACCCGGTCCAGGGACTCCTGGGTCGAGAGCAGCTCGCCGTGCACCAGCTCGGACTTGCCCAGCCGGCTCATGCGCGATCCGGAGTCCTCGAGGCCGAGCACGAGGCCGCCGGACAGCTGCCCGACCGACCGGCGCAGCTCGGCGTCCGTGATCCCGGCGTCCGCGAGGCGCTCGAGCTCGAGCACCAGCAGGTCCGTGACCTCGTCGACCTTGCCCGGCGCGCAGCCGGCGTACAGGCCGAACACGCCGGTGTCGGCGTGGCCCGAGGCGAAGGAGTACGTGGAGTACGCCAGGCCCCGCTTCTCGCGGATCTCCTGGAACAGCCGCGACGACATGCCGCCGCCGAGCGCGGCGTTCAGCACCGAGAGCGTGAACCGGCGCGGGTCGGTCGCGGTCAGACCGGTGCCGCCGACGATGACGTTGGCCTGCTCGGTCGAGCGGCGCACCGTGACCCGGGAGGCCCCGGCGGTCACGGGCAGCGCCTCGGCCGCGCCGCGGCGCCCGACCGGGCTGCCCCCGTCGGGGAGCGTCCAGCCGCCGTCGTGCAGCGCGCGCACCACCTGGGCCGCCAGCGCGTCGTGGTCGACGTTGCCGGCGGCGGTGACGACGAGCGTCGCGGGACGGTAGTGCTGGCGGTAGTGCTCCCACACCGCGTCGCGCGGCACGGCGCGGATCGTGTCGGGCGTGCCGCCGATGGGACGACCGAGCGGGTGGTCGCCGAGCACCACGGTCGCGAACCGCTCGTGCACGACGTCGCTCGGGTCGTCGTCGTTCATCGCGAGCTCCTCGAGGATGACGCCCCGCTCGGTCTCGAGCTCGCCGGCGTCCAGCCGCGCGGAGGTCACCATGTCGGAGATGACGTCGACCGCCATCGGCAGGTCCTCGTCGAGCACCCGGGCGTAGTAGCAGGTGTGCTCCTTGCCCGTGGCCGCGTTGGCCTCGCCGCCGACCTCGTCGAACGCCTCGGCGATGTCCATCGCCGTGCGCCGGGCCGTCCCCTTGAACAGCAGGTGCTCGAGGAAGTGGGTCGATCCGTGGTGCCCGTCGGACTCGTCGCGCGAGCCCACGCCCACCCACGCCCCGACGGTCGCGGACCGCATGCCGGGGACGTGCTCGGTGAGCAGGCGCACCCCGCCGGGCAGGACGGAACGACGTACGTCACCGTCGCCCGCCTGCCCGGCGGTCAGGTCGCTGCCCGGCTGACCGGGCGCCACCAGAGGGAGGTGCAGGGGCACGTCAGGCGTCGGCCTTCGGGGCGTCGGCGGCCTCGGCCTCGTCGATCACCGCGTGCAGCGACAGCTTGCCGCGCGGGTCGATCTCGCCGATCTCGACCTGGACCTTCTGGCCCACGCCGAGCACGTCCTCGACGTTCTCGACCCGCTTGCCACCGACCAGGCGACGGATCTGCGAGATGTGCAGCAGGCCGTCCTTGCCCGGGGAGAGCGAGACGAAGGCGCCGAAGGTGGTGGTCTTGACGACCGTGCCCACGAAGCGCTCGCCGATCTCCGGCATGTGCGGGTTGGCGATCGCGTTGATCGCGGCCCGCGCCGCCTCGGCCGACGGACCGTCGGTCGCGCCGATGTAGACCGTGCCGTCGTCCTCGATCGAGATGTCGGCGCCGGTCTCCTCCTGGATCTGGTTGATCATCTTGCCCTTCGGGCCGATGACCTCGCCGATCTTGTCGGTCGGCACCTTCACCGTGATGACCCGCGGGGCGTTCGGGGACATCTCGTCCGGGACGTCGATGGCCTCGTTCAGCACGTCGAGGATCGCCAGGCGCGCCTCCTTGGCCTGGGTCAGCGCGTCGGCCAGCACGGAGGCGGGGATGCCGTCGAGCTTGGTGTCGAGCTGGATGGCCGTGACGAACTCGCGGGTGCCGGCGACCTTGAAGTCCATGTCGCCGAACGCGTCCTCGGCGCCCAGGATGTCGGTCAGCGCCGCGTAGCGGGTCTGACCGTCGACCGTGTCGGACACCAGGCCCATGGCGATGCCGGCGACGGGCGCGCGCAGCGGCACACCCGCGTTCAGCAGCGACAGGGTCGAGGCGCAGACCGAGCCCATCGAGGTCGAGCCGTTGGAGCCCAGCGCCTCGGAGACCTGGCGGATCGCGTAGGGGAACTCCTCGCGCGACGGCAGGACCGGCAGGATGGCGCGCTCGGCGAGGGCGCCGTGCCCGATCTCGCGCCGCTTCGGCGAGCCCACGCGGCCGGTCTCACCGGTCGAGTAGGGCGGGAAGTTGTAGTTGTGCATGTAGCGCCGGCGCGTGATGGGCGACAGCGAGTCGATCTGCTGCTCCATCCGGAGCATGTTCAGCGTGGTGACACCCATGATCTGGGTCTCGCCGCGCTCGAACAGCGCCGAGCCGTGCACGCGGGGCAGGACCTCGACCTCGGCGGACAGCGTGCGGATGTCCCGCAGGCCACGGCCGTCGATGCGGAAGCCGTCGGTGAGGATGCGCTGGCGGATGACCTTCTTGGTCACCGCACGGACCGCGGCGGACAGCTCCTTCTCGCGCCCCTCGAACGACGCGCCGAGCTCGGCCAGGACCTCGGCCTTGACCTCGTCCAGGCGGTCCTCGCGGGTCTGCTTGTCGGCGATCTGCATCGCCTCGGCGATCTTCGTCTGCGCGGCGCCCTCGACGGCCGTGTACGCGTCCGGCTGGTAGTCCGGGAACGTCGGGAAGTCGCGGGTCTCCTTGGCGGCCTGCGCGGCGAGCCGCTGCTGCGCCTCGACCAGGGCCTTGATGAACGGCTTCGACGCCTCCAGGCCCTCAGCCACGACGGTCTCGGTCGGGGCGACGCCGCCCTCGTCCGTGATGAGGTTCCAGGACTTCTCGGGGGCCTCGGCCTCGATCATCGCGATGGCGACGTCGTCACCGACGACGCGGCCGGCCACGACGATCTCGAACGTCGCGCGCTCGCGCTCGGTGTACCGCGGGAACGCGACCCACTGGCCGTCGATCAGCGCGATGCGCACGGCGCCGACCGGGCCGGAGAACGGCAGGCCGGAGATCTGGGTGGAGATCGACGCGGCGTTGATCGCCAGGACGTCGTAGGCGTCGTCCGGGTGGATCGCCAGGACGGTGATGACGACCTGGACCTCGTTGCGCAGGCCCTTGACGAACAGCGGGCGCAGCGGGCGGTCGATCAGGCGGCAGGCCAGGATCGCGTCCGTCGAGGGGCGGCCCTCGCGGCGGAAGAACGAGCCGGGGATCTTGCCGGCGGCGTACTGCCGCTCCTCGACGTCCACCGTGAGCGGGAAGAAGTCGAACTGGTCCTTGGGGTGCTTGCCGGCCGTCGTGGCGGACAGCAGGGCCGTCTCGCCGTCGAGGTAGGCCATCGCCGAACCGGCGGCCTGCTTGGCCAGGCGGCCGGTCTCGAAGCGGACGGTGCGGGTGCCGAAGCGACCGTTGTCGATCACGGCCTCGGCGAACTGGATCTCGGGACCCTCCACGGGTGCCCTCCTCTGTGTCGAAGGCGCCGGAGGAGGTCACGACGGTCTTCGATCGAGGCACCCGGACCGCACGCGTTCCGGGCGCCACTACCGAGGACCGGACGCGTCGACCGGCGCGGAGTGCTGATGGTGCTGGTGGTACTTCGGTGGTGCGGTGCAGCGGGGTGCTGCGACGTGGTCCCGCGCCCGGGCGCTCGGCCCCGACGCAGGACCAGCCCGGACCCGCGCGGGGTCCGGGCCGGTCAGGCGGTCAGCGACGCAGGCCGAGCCGCTCGATGAGGCTGCGGTAGCGGTTGATGTCGACCTTCTGCAGGTAGCCGAGCAGGCGACGACGCTGGCCGACCAGCAGCAGCAGCCCACGGCGGCTGTGGTGGTCGTGCTTGTGCGTCTTCAGGTGCTCGGTGAGGTCCTTGATGCGCTGCGTGAGCATCGCGACCTGGACCTCGGGGGAACCGGTGTCACCCTCGTGGGTGGCGTACTCGGTCATGATGGACTGCTTGGTGGCGCTGTCGAGGGGCACGACTCTCCCGGTTTGTCTCGTTGCGCGGTGCTCCGGGGCAGGTCCACCCGGGCGCTCTCGTTCCGCGGCCGTTCTGACGGCGGTCCGATGCTACCAGGTGCGCGGCATCAGCCCCCGTCGGACGCCAGCGCGACGCGCACGTCCGCGACGTCCCGGTGCATCCGGGCGACCAGCGCGTCCACGGAGTCGAACCGCAGCGTCGGCCGGAGCCGCGCCACGAAGTCCAGGACGACCTCCTCGCCGTACAGGTCGAGGTCGGTGCGGTCCAGCACGTACGCCTCGACGCGACGCTGCGCCCCGGCGAAGGTCGGGTTCGTGCCCACGGAGATCGCCGCGGGCAGCACCGCGTCCGCCGACCCCGGCGCCAGCGCGGGTCGGCGCAGCCACCCCGCGTACACCCCGTCGGCGGGCACCATGCCCGCCGCGTCCGGGGACAGGTTCGCGGTCGGGAAACCGAGGTCGCGCCCGCGGGCGTCCCCGTGCACCACGGTGCCCCGCATCCGGTGCGGGCGGCCCAGCACCTCGCCCGCCCGGTCCACCTCGCCGGACTCCAGGAGCTCGCGCACCCAGGTCGACGACCAGCGGCGCTGCGCGTGGTCGGACGCGCTGCCGGGCGCGCTGCCGGTCGCACGGTCCGGCGCGACGTCCTCGATCACCTCGACGCCGAAGCCGTACCGCTCCCCCAGCCCGACCATCGTCGCGAGGTCGCCGACGTTCCCGCGCCCGAACCGGACGTCCCGCCCGACGACCACCGTGCGCGCGCGCAGCCCGTCGACCAGGTAGCGGCGGACGAACTCCTCGGCGGTCTGCTGCGCGAACTCCAGCGTGTAGGTCAGCAGGAGCACCGCGTCCAGCCCGGTGGCCTCCAGCAGCTCCAGCCGGTCGGTGTCACCGGTCAGGAGCGGCGGCGCCGTCTCGGGGCGGTGCACCTGCTGCGGGTGCGGCGTGAACGTGACGGCGACCGAGCGGGCACCCGCGGCGCGTGCGCCGGCGACCATCCGGGTCAGCACGCCGGCGTGGCCGCGGTGCACCCCGTCGAAGTTCCCGATCGTCACCACCGACGGCCCGAAGTCGGCGGGGACCTGCGCGAGGTCCGTCCAGCGCTGCACGCGCACTCCTGCTCTCTCTGTCGCCCGACCGCTCGGCCTCCGGGCGCACGTCTGCCCGGGGACGCGCCGCCGCGGTCCGCGGCGCGGGGACAAGCCTGCCACGCCGCGGACGGCGCGACGCGCACCGCCCCCGGTCCCCGCGGGCCGATCCGACCCTCCCGCCGCGCGGGGACGCTCAGGCCGCGGCGAACACCAGGACCGGCCGCGCGTGCGGTCCACGGTCCTCGAGCAGCGCCACCAGCACGCCGTCGGGCGAGACCGCGGCCACCGTGACGCCCGCGCCGGTGCCCCCCGCGGGGATCCGCTGACCGTGGGACAGCGCGCGCGTCTCGTCCTCGGTGAGGTCCCGCACCGGGAACGTCGCGCGCGCCGCCTCGGCGAGCGGCAGGGTGTCCAGCGGCACGTCGGCCGGCCACGCGTCGAGGTCGGCCGGCGACCGCGCGCCGTCGATCCCGTAGCCGCCGACCCGGGTGCGGCGCAGGGTGGTCAAGTGGCCGCCGACGCCGAGGCCGGCACCGAGGTCGCGCGCGAGCGCCCGGACGTACGTGCCCGACGAGCACACGACGGTGACGTCGACGTCCAGCGCCGCGACCCCCGAGGCGTCCGGCACGGGCCGCAGCGCGTGCACGGCGAACCGCGCGACCGTGACCGGCCGGGCTGCCAGCGCCACGTCCTCGCCGGCGCGGACCCGGGCGTAGGCGCGCTGCCCGTCGACCTTGATCGCGCTCACCGCGCTCGGCACCTGCTGGATCGCACCGGTCAGCGCGGCGACCCCGGCGTCGACCGCGGCCCGGGTCACGCCCGAGGCGTCGGTCCGGGCGACGACCTCGCCCTCGGCGTCGTCGGTGATCGTCGTCGCCCCGAGCCGGATCGTGGCGGTGTACTCCTTGTCGGCACCGACCACGTAGGTCAGCAGCCGGGTCGCGCGCCCGACGCCGAGCACCAGCACGCCGGTGGCCATCGGGTCGAGCGTGCCGGCGTGCCCGACCTTGCGCGTGCCCGCCAGACCGCGCACCTTCGCGACGACGTCGTGGCTGGTCCAGCCCTGCGGCTTGTCGACCACGAGCAGGCCGTCGGGCGCCGTGGGACGGCGCGGCCGGTCGGGGCCGCGCCGGTCGCGCGCGGTGCTCACGAGGCGGCCCCGGCGCTCGCCGCGGCGACGACCTCGGGCGCGAAGCACCGCAGCAGGGCGTCGAACCCGGCGTCCTCGCCCGCGTGCGCGAAGCCGTCCGAGCTGAGCAGGACGTTGATGAGCATGCCGTCGGCGACGAACCGCCGGGACGTCTCGTCCCCGTCGGGATCGGCCGGGTCGACCCGGGACCGGAACAGGCGGAACACCTCGCCGAGCGTGTGCCGCGCCAGCTGCCCGATCTCGGGGTCGCCGGCGGTGAACCCGTGCATGACCACGCGCAGCAGGTCGCGGTCCGCCATCAGCGCGATGTAGGCGCGCCCGGTGCGCCCGACGGCGTCCGGGCCGGGGCCGACCGCGGCCATCGCCGCCAGGACCCGGCCCGTGGCGTACCGGTACAGCTCGAGGAACAGCCGCTGCTTCGACCCGAACAGCCGGACCACGTACGGCTGCGAGACCCCCGCGGCCCGGGCGACCTGGTCGGTGGTCGTGCCCGCGTAGCCGCCCTCGGCGAACGCGGTGAGGGCGGCCGCGAGGATCTGCTCCCGGCGCTGCTCCCCCGACATGCGCGGGGCTCGGGCGGTGGCGGCCGACGGCGGCGCCGGCGCGGGTCGAGCGGTCATGGTTGACAGGTTATCAGTTGATAACTAGCCTCCCGTCTCGCAGTAATCATCCGATGCCAACAGGAGCCGGCCATGTCGACGCACACCCGCACACCCGATCCGGCGGCGGCCCCCGGCACTGCCGAGCCCGTGGCCGCCCGGTCCCGGCGCACGGTGCCCGTCGCGGTCGCGCTGCTCGCGGCGTCGCTGCCGATGTTCATGGCGACCCTGGACAACCTCGTCGTCACCAGCGCGCTCCCCGTCCTGCAGGCCGAGCTCGGCGCGTCCCTGACCGACCTGCAGTGGGTGGTCAACGCGTACACGCTGGCGTTCGCGACGCTCATGATCGCGGGCGCCACCCTCGGCGACCGGTGGGGACGTCGGCGCACGTTCCTCGGCGGCATCGCGGTGTTCACCCTCGGCTCGGTCGCGGCGGCGCTCGCCGGCTCGCCCGGCGCGCTCGTCGCGGCGCGCGCCCTCCAGGGCGTCGGGGCCGCCGCGGTCATGCCGCTGTCCCTGACCCTGCTCGCCGCGGCGGTCCCCGCGTCCCGCCGCGCGATGGCGATCGGGATCTGGGGCGGCGTCTCCGGCCTCGGCGTCGCGCTCGGGCCGGTCGTCGGCGGTGCGGTCGTCGAGGGCATCTCCTGGCAGGCGATGTTCTGGATCAACGTGCCGGTCGCGCTCGTGGCCGTGCCGCTCGTGCTGCGCGCCCTGCCCGAGCAGCGCGGCCGCGCGCAGCGGCTCGACGTGCTCGGCCTGGTGCTCGCGGCCGTCGGCGTCCTCGGGATCGTCTGGGGCGTCGTGCACGGCAACGAGGACGGCTGGACCTCCGCCGGCGTGCTCGGCCCGGTCGTGGGCGGCACGCTCGCCCTCGGGCTGTTCCTGCGGCACGAGGCGCGCACCCCGCACGCGCTCGTCCCGCTGCGGCTGTTCCGCTCCCGGAGCTTCGCGGTCGCGAACGCGTCCGGCTTCGCGTTCTCGCTCGGCGCGTTCGGCGCGGTGTTCCTGCTCGCGCAGTACCTCCAGGTCGTGCAGGGCTACTCCCCGCTCGAGGCCGGTCTGCGCACCCTGCCCTGGACGGCCGCGCCGATGGTGGTCGCCCCGCTCGCCGGGATGCTCGCGCCGCGCGTCGGCGTGCGGGTCCTGCTGACCGGCGGCCTCGTCGCGCAGGCCGCCGGCCTCTCCTGGCTCGCCCTCGCCGTCTCCGGCAGCACCTACGGCACGCTCGTGCCGGGCCTGGTGCTGGCCGGGATCGGCATGGGTCTCACCTTCGCGCCCAGCGCCACCGCGGTGCTGGCCGACATGGCGCCGGACGACCAGGGCACCGCGTCGTCGACCAACTCGACGCTGCGGGAGGTCGGCGTCGCGCTCGGCGTCGCCGTGCTGACCGCCGTGTTCACGGCGGCCGGCGGCTCGATCACGCCGGACGGCTTCGACGCCGGGCTGCGACCGGCGGTGCTGGCCGGGGCGGCCGTGATCGCGGCCGCGGCCGTGGCGTCCCTCGCGATGCCGCGCAGCACGGGCCGCGCCCACCCCTGACCTCCCGGCACCCGGCACCCGAGCCGACCGACGTCGCGGCCCGCCGGCCCCGCGGATCGCTCGCCCAGGTCGTCATGGCGCGACGAGGTCGTCACCCAGGAGTGACGACCTCGTCGCGTGGGGACGACCTCAGGCCCCGCGCGGCGGGCGCGGGCGCGCGGCGGGCGCGGGCGCGGCTCAGCGCGCGCCGTCCTCCGCGTCCGCGTCCTCGTCGTCCGCGGGCCTGCGGTACGGGTCCGCGTCGCCGGCGTACTGGGCACCCGTCGCGAGCGCGGACACCTCCTTGTCACGCCGGGCCGCCTCGAGCAGCGCGGCGTCCAGGTGCGCGGCCGTCTCCGGCACGGCGTCGAGGTGGAACTCCAGCGTGGGCGTCAGCCGGACGCCGGTCTGCTTCCCGACCTCGGACCGGATGAGGCCCTTGGCCGACTCCAGCGCCGTGGCCGTGCCCTCGCGGGCCTCCTCGTCGCCGAGCACCGTGTAGAACACGCTCGCGTGCTGCAGGTCACCGGTCACGCGGACCTCGGTGACGGTCACGAAACCCAGCCGGGGGTCCTTGACCCGGGTGTCGAGCATCTGCGCGACGATCTGCTGGATGCGGTCCGCCAGCTTGCGGGCCCTCGGGTGGTCGACCATTCCCTGCTCCTTCCCCGCCCGTTCGCACGGGCAGACGGCCGCGGGCCCGCCCCCGCGCACGTGGCGTGGAGGCAGACCCGCGGATCACGACCTGCTCAGGCGCGAGGCTTCTCGCGCATCTCCCAGGTCTCGATGATGTCGCCCTCGGTGAGGTCGTTGTACGACCCCAGGCCGATGCCGCACTCGAAGCCCTCACGGACCTCCGTGGCATCGTCCTTGAACCGCTTGAGCGACTCGATGGTGAGGTTGTCCCCGATGACGTTGCCGTTCCGGAGCACCCGCGCCTTGGTGTTGCGGCGGATGTCGCCCGACCGGACGATCGACCCGGCGATGTTGCCGAACTTGGAGGAGCGGAACACCTCGCGCACCTCGGCGGTCCCGAGCTGCACCTCCTCGTACTCCGGCTTGAGCATGCCCTTGAGGGCCGCCTCGACCTCGTCGATCGCCTGGTAGATGACCGAGTAGAACCGGACGTCCACGCCCTCGCGCTCGGCCAGGGCCTCGACGCGCTCACCGAACTTCACGTTGAAGCCGATGATGATCGCCGAGTCGACCGTGGCGAGGTTGACGTCGTTCTGCGTGATCGCACCGACACCGCGGTGGATGACGCGCAGCTCGACCTCGTCGCCGACGTCGATCTTGAGCAGCGCGTCCTCCAGCGCCTCGACGGCACCGGACACGTCGCCCTTGAGGACCAGGTTGAGGGTCTCGACCTTGCCCTGCTGGAGCGCCTGCGTGAAGTCCTCGAGGCTGACGCGCTTGCGGCGCTTGGCCAGGAGGGCGGCACGCTCGGCGGCCTCGCGCTTCTCCGCGATCTGCCGAGCGGTGCGCTCGTCCGGCGCCACCAGGAAGGTGTCACCGGCGCTCGGCACCGACGCCAGGCCGAGGACCAGCACCGGACGCGCCGGGCCCGCCTCGGTGACGTTGTCGCCGTGCTCGTCGAACATCGCCCGCACGCGGCCGTGGGCCGTGCCGGCCACGATCGCGTCGCCGACGTGCAGCGTGCCGGACTGGACCAGGACGGTCGCGACGGCGCCGCGGCCCTTGTCCAGGTTCGCCTCGATCGCGACACCACGGGCGTCCTTGTCGGGGTTGGCCCGCAGGTCGAGCGCGGCGTCCGCGGTCAGCAGGACGGCCTCGAGCAGCTCGTCGATGCCCATCCGCTGCTTGGCGGACACGTCGACGAACATGGTGTCGCCGCCGTACTCCTCGGCCACCAGGTTGTACTCGGTGAGCTGCTGGCGGATCTTGGCGGGGTTGGCCCCCTCCTTGTCCACCTTGTTGACCGCGACCACGATCGGCACGCCGGCCGCCTGGGCGTGGTTCAGCGCCTCGATCGTCTGGGGCATCACGCCGTCGTCCGCCGCGACCACGAGGATCGCGATGTCCGTCACCTGCGCACCACGGGCACGCATGGCGGTGAACGCCTCGTGACCCGGGGTGTCGATGAACGTGATGGCCCGGTCCTGACCCTCGTGCTCGGTCCGGACC
>DAMBCY010000071.1:12545-13722 GCA_032056255.1 Cellulomonas sp.
GGACCTGGTAGGCGCCGATGTGCTGGGTGATCCCGCCGGCCTCGCCCGCGACGACGTCCGTGGACCGGATGGCGTCGAGGAGCTTGGTCTTGCCGTGGTCGACGTGACCCATGACGGTGACGACCGGCGGGCGGGGGGCGAGGTCCTCGTCGGACTCGCCCTCCAGCTCGGCGTCCAGGTCGATGTCGAAGGCCCCGAGCAGCTCGCGGTCCTCCTCCTCGGCCGAGACCATCTCCACGACGTAGCCGAGCTCGGTGGCCAGCGTGCCGAAGGTGTCCTCGTCGAGCGACTGGGTCGCCGTCGCCATCTCACCGAGGTGGAACAGCACGGTGACCAGCGAAGCGGGGTTCGCGTCGATCTTGTCGGCGAAGTCGTTCAGCGACGAGCCGTGGCGCAGGCGGACGACGGTCGTGCCGTTGCCGCGGGGCACCTGCACGCCGCCGAGCGACGGCGCCTGCATCTGCTCGAACTCCTGGCGCTTCGCGCGCTTCGACTTCCGCCCGCGGACCGGACGACCGCCTGCGCGGCCGAACGCACCCTGCGTGGAACCGCGGCCGCCGGCACCGGGACGGCCACCGCCGCCACCGGGACGACCGGCGAAACCGCCGCCGCCACCACCGGGGCCACCGGGACGACCCGCGCCGCCACCGCCGTAGCCGCCACCACCGGGACGACCGCCGCCACCACCGGGGCGCGCCGGACGCTCGCCCGGGCGGCCGACGCCGCTCGCGGAGCGACCGGGCATCATGCCCGGGTTCGGGCGGGGACCGCCGGGACGCGGGGCCGCGGGACGGGGGCCGCCGGGACGGTCGCCCGCACCGGCACCGGCCGAGGCGGCCGGGGCGTCGGTGCGGCGCTCACCCGGACGGGGCATGCCCTGCGAGGGCGCGAACGGGTTGTTGCCCGGGCGCGGGCCACCGGGACGCGGACCGCCGGAGCGGGGCATGCCCTGGGACGGCGCGAACGGGTTGTTGCCCGGACGGGGACCGCCCGGACGGGCGCCGGCAGGACGCGGGGCCCGGCCGTCGGAGCCGCCCTCGGAGGGACGCGACGGGGCGGACGGACGCGCGGCCGGGGCCGGGGCGGACGGACGGGCCGCCGGAGCGGGACGCGCCGGGGCCGGGGTCGCCGAGGCGGCCGGGGCCACGGGGGCGGCCGGGGCCGCCGGGGCGCTCTC
>DAMBCY010000072.1:0-13666 GCA_032056255.1 Cellulomonas sp.
CCGCCCGGGACCTGCCGTCGGTGCCCGGCGGCTCCTGGCGCGAGCGCGGGGCGCCGGCCGGCGCCGCGGACGGGCGACCGGGCGCCCCCGTCGCGTCGTGACCGCCGCCCCCACCGCCCCGGTGCCGGTCCCGGTCCCCGTCGTCCCGCCGCAGGCCCCCCGGCTGTGGCCGCTGGCCACCGGCACCTTCGTGATCGGCTTCGGCTCCTACGTGATGGCCGGCCTGGTGCCGACCGTCTCCGCCGAGCTGGACGTGTCGGTCAGCCAGGTCGGCACGCTGGTCGGCGTGTACGGGTTCACGTACGCCGTGTCGACCCCGCTCCTCACCCTCCTGGTCACCCGGGTGCCGCGCCGGCTGCTCATGACCGTCTCCCTCGCGCTGTTCGCGCTCACCGCGGCCGCCACCGCCCTGGCCACCACGTACACCCAGGTCGCCGTCCTGCGCGGGCTCGGCGCGGTCGCCGCCGGCGGCTTCACCCCCACCGCCACCGTGCTCGCCGCGCGGCTCGCGCCCCCGGGGCGGCGCGGGCGCGCGGTGGCGACCGTCTTCGGCGGGCTGACCACCGCCACGGTGCTCGGCGCCCCCGCCGGCAACCTGCTCGGCCCGGTGCTCGGCTACCGCGGCGTCTACGCCGTGGTCGCCGGGACGGCGGTGGTCGCGCTGGTCGCCGTGCTGACCCTGGTCCGTGCGACGCCGGTCGCTCCTGCACCGCCCGCGGTACCCGCGGCCCCGGCCGGCCGCGCGCTGCCGCTGCTCGTCGGCGCCACGCTGCTCGTCTCGATGCTGGAGACCGCCGCGGCCCTCATGGTGCAGACCTACTCCTCGCCGCTGCTCACCGACCTCGCCGGGCTGACCGGCGTCGTGCTCAGCGTCGTCCTGCTCGCCTACGGGGTGGCCGGGGTCGCCGGGAACGTCGTCGGCGGCCGCCTGGCCGACCGGTTCGGCGCCGCGCGGATCGTCCTGCTCGCGCTCGGCACCTCCGGCACCGCCCTGCTGCTGCTCGCCCCCGCCGCGATCAGCCCGGTCTCCGCCGTCGCCGTCTTCGCGCTCTGGGGGTTCGCCGCCTGGGCGATGAACTCGCCGCTGCAGAACGTCCTGCTGACCCTCGCCGGCCGGCACGGTCAGCTCGTCGTGGCGCTGAACTCGTCGATCATCTCGCTCGGCACCGGTCTCGGCGCCGTGCTCGGCGGCTGGGTGGTCGCCGGCCCCGGCTACGGCGTGCTCGGCTACGCCGCCGCGGCCGTCATGGCCCTCGCCGTCGCGCTGGTGGCGCTCCTGGCCCGCCGCCCCCCGGTCGCCCGCATCTGAGACCGCGTCGAGAGGCCACGGCCTGTCGTCCCCCGCGGCCCTCCCGCGACGGTCCCCGGCCCCTCGACGACCGGCGGGTCAGGAGGCCGGGACCGCCCGCCGGAGGTCCGGCTCGAGGTAGATCACGCGGGCGATCGGGACCGCCCCGCGGACGCGCTGCTCCGCGGCGTCGATCGCGGACGCCACGTCGGTCGCGCTGGACGTCGCCGCGATCTCGATCTTCGCGGCGACCAGCAGCTCATCCGGACCCAGGTGCAGGGTGCGCAGGTGGATGACGGACAGCACGCCGGCGCCGACCAGCGCGCCGCGGATCGCGTCGACGTCCGTGCGGCTCGCGGACTCGCCGAGCAGCAGGCTCGTGGTCTCGACGGCCAGCACGATCGCGATGAGCACGAGCAGCACGCCGATCGCCGCCGAGCCCACGGCGTCCCAGCGCCCGTCGTGCGTCACGAGGGTCATGGACACGCCGAACAGCGCGAGGACCAGGCCGATCAGCGCGCCGAAGTCCTCCAGCAGCACCACCGGCAGCTCGGGCGCCTTCGCGGTGCGGATGTACGACACCCAGCCCTGCGTGCCACGGGTGTGGTTCGCCTCGTGGATCGCGGTCCGGAAGGAGAAGCCCTCCATGACCATCGCGGCGACCAGCACGACGACCGGCACCCAGTGCCAGGACTCGATCGGGTGCGGGTCGGAGAACTTGTGCCAGGCCTCGTACAGCGCGAACAGGCCACCGAGGCTGAACAGCACGATCGAGACGATGAAGGCGTACATGTAGCGCTCGCGCCCGTAGCCGAACGGGTGCTCCTCGTCCGCCTGGCGTCGCGCCCGCCGGCCGCCCAGCAGGAGCAGCAGCTGGTTGCCCGAGTCGGCCAGCGAGTGCACGGACTCGGCCAGCATCGAGCTGGACTGCGTGAGCAGGAACGCCACGAACTTCGTCACCGCGATGCCGAGGTTCGCGGAGAGCGCCGCGATGATCGCCCTGGTGCCGCCGCCGTGTGCCATGCCCGGTCCTCCTGCTGCTCAGCAGCGCGGGGACCCCGCGCCGTCGGGCCGCTGCCGGCCCGACGGGAGATGCTAGACCGCGCGGGCCTCGTCGGCGAGCAGCACCGGGATCCCGTCGCGCACCGGGTACGCGAGCGGGCGGTCGGGGTCGGTCGAGACGAGCTCGGGCTCGCCGCCGGGGCCGACGCCGTCGACCAGGGTGGCGCCCGTGACGGGGCAGCGCAGCAGCTCGCGCACCCAGGGCGCGAGCCCGGTCGTGTCGGTCATCGTCACGCCTCCTGCCGCCGGACGAGGGCCAGCACGTCGTCGCGGACCTTCTGCATGACGTCCTCGTCCGCGGCCTCGACGTTCAGGCGCAGCAGCGGCTCGGTGTTCGACGCGCGCAGGTTGAACCACCACTGCGGCTGGGAGTCCCAGTGCGACACCGTGAGGCCGTCGAGCTCGTCGACCGTGACCGGGCCGGCGCCCTGCTGCTCGACGTACGCCTCGACCACGCGCGCCCGGGCGGCGGGGACGTCGGCGACGCGGGAGTTGATCTCCCCCGACGCGACGTACGGCTGGTACTGCTCGGCCAGGGCCGAGAGCGCGTGCGGCTGGCCGCCGAGCGCGGCGAGCACGTGCAGCGCGGCGAGCATCCCGGTGTCGGCGAAGAAGAAGTCGCGGAAGTAGTAGTGCGCGGAGTGCTCGCCGCCGAACACGGCGTCGGACTCGGCCATCTGCGCCTTGATGAACGAGTGCCCCACGCGGGTGCGGACCGCCTTCGCGCCCGACGCGGTGACCAGGTCGGGCACGACCATCGAGGTGATGAGGTTGTGGATGATCGTCGGCGTGCGGCCGGCGGCCTTCTCCCGGGCGACCTCGCGCAGGCCCACCAGCGCGGTGATCGCGGACGGGCTGACCGGGTCGCCGTTCTCGTCCACGACGAAGCAGCGGTCGGCGTCGCCGTCGAACGCGAGGCCGATGTCGGCACCGTGCTCGACGACGGCCTTCTGCAGGTCCACGAGGTTCGCGGGCTCCAGCGGGTTCGCCTCGTGGTTCGGGAACGTGCCGTCGAGCTCGAAGTACAGCGGCACGACGTCGAGCGGCAGCGCGGGGAGCCCGGCGCCGGTGCCGAGCACGGCGGGGGCCGTGAAGCCGCCCATGCCGTTGCCGGCGTCCACGACGACCTTGAGCGGGCGGATGCCGGACAGGTCCACCAGACCGCGGAGGAACTCGGCGTAGGCGACCAGCAGGTCCTGCTCGGTGACCGTGCCGGCCACGGCCCCCTCGGCCAGGGCCGGGATGCCGGTGCCGAGGTACTGCGACGCGAGGTCGCGCACCTGCGCGAGGCCGGTGTCCTGCCCGACCGGGCGGGCGCCGGCGCGGCAGAGCTTGATGCCGTTGTACTCGGCCGGGTTGTGGCTGGCGGTGAACATCGCGCCCGGGACGTCGAGCGTGCCGGAGGCGAAGTAGAGGCCGTCGGTGGAGCAGAGCCCGATCGTCACGACGTCCACGCCGCGCGCCGCGAGGCCCTCGGCGAACGCGCCGACCAGCTCCGGGCCGGAGGGCCGCATGTCGTTGCCGATCACCACGCGGGGACGCGCGCCGTCGCGCGTCTCCGGGAGGACCACGACGTCGGCGAACGCGGCACCGATGGCGCGGGCCACCCCGGCGTCCAGCTGGTCGGGGACGGTGCCCCGGACGTCGTAGGCCTTGATGAGGCCGGTCAGGTCGGGCAGCGCAGGCGTCTCGGACACGGCGTCACGGTATCCCATCGGTCTTCCTCTCGAGGCATCGGGGCGGGGCTGGTCGGGGGTGGACGGGGCGCCCGGAGCGGGTGCCCGGCGGGTGCGGCGCAGCAGCCTCGCCTCCCAGGGCGACAGCGCGCTCGTCGGGCCGGGGACCGGCGGCGGCGCCGTCCGTCCCGTGTCGTCGTCCGGCGGCACGCGGGCGCTGGTCAGCAGCACCGTGGCGTCGTGCCACCCCTGGAGCGCGGGGTCGTCGGGCCACGGCACCGGCGAGTCCGACGGCGACGCGACGAGCAGGACCTCGTCGTCGTCGTGCCGCCGGACCAGCACGTGGAGGTCGGGGTCGTCGGGCAGCAGCACGACGGTCTCCCCGACGGCGAGCGCGGGCTCGGTACGGCGCAGGGCGACGAGGTCCCGGTGCAGGACCAGCACGGAACCGGGGTCGTCCCGCTGCGCGGCGACGTTGCGGCGTCCGGCGTCGGGGTGGGCGGCCGACCAGGGCGTGCCGGTGGTGAACGCGCCGTGCGCGCTGCCGTCCCAGGAGACCGGCACGCGGGCGTGGTCCCGGCCGAGCACCCCCAGGCCGGCGAGCACGGCGACCGGGTCCGCCCCGCCCGCGACGGCCTCCGCGTGCACGGCGCGGCCCTCTACGTCGATGAGGTCCTCCGGCCCGCGCAGCGGACGGTTCGTCATGCCGATCTCGTCACCCTGGAACACGAACGGCGTGCCGCGGTGCGCGTGCAGCAGGACGGCCCAGAACGCGGCGGACCGCGCCGTCCACGGGGGCCGGGCGCCGTACCGCGTGGCGACGCGCCCGGTGTCGTGGCTGCCGAGGAACAGGGCGGGCCACCCCGCCTCCGCGGCCTGCCAGCGCCGGGCCCAGGCCGCGAGGTCGCGCAGGTCGAGCCGCCGGTGCCGCCAGCGCGGGGGCTCCCGGTCCAGCTCGGCGTGCTCGAACTGCAGCACCATGTCGAGCCCGCCCGCGGTCGTCAGCTCCGCGGCCCGCTCCGGGGTGGTGCCGGGCGCCTCCCCCAGCAGCAGCGCGTCCCCCGCGGCGGTCCGGAGCTCGCGCAGGTACCCCGTGAGGCGCGCGCCGTGCCCGCACGGCGCGATCCCGTCGGCGTACCGGGCACCCGGCGGGACCGGCCCGTCGCGCAGCTCCTCGGGTTTGTCGACCAGGGTGATGACGTCGAGCCGGAACCCGTCGACGCCCCGGGCGCGCCAGAACCGCACGACGTCCGCGAGCGCACTCCGCACGTCGGCCCGGGACCAGTCGAGGTCGGGCTGCCACGGGGAGAAGAGGCCGAGCCGGTAGGCGCCGCGGCCCGGGTCCCAGGTCCACGCGGAGCCGCCGAACGCCGCGCCCCCGTTGGTCGGCTCCGCGCCCGGCGTGCCGCCGACGTGCCCGGGGCGCGGTGCACGCCAGCTGTACCGCTCCGGGTGCGTGCCGAACCAGGGGTGCTCGTCGGAGGTGTGGTTGAGCACGAGGTCGAGCACCACGCGGATGTGGCGGGCGCGCCGGCGATCACGGCGTCCAGGTCGGCGAGCGTGCCGGACGCCGGGTCGACGGCGCAGTGGTCGGAGACGTCGTACCCCTGCTCGCGCTGCGGCGAGGGGTAGACCGGGCAGAGCCACAGGGCCCCGACGCCGAGCCACGCGAGGTGGTCGAGCCGCTCGACGAGACCGCGCAGGTCGCCGTGCCCGTCGCCGTCGGAGTCGGCGAACGACCGGGGGTAGACCTGGTGGACGACCACGTCGCGCCACCACGTCACGACGGGCGGGCCCCGGCACCGGCCGGGCGTCCGCGGGCCCGACGGCGGACGGCACCCGCACGAGCGCGACCGTGCCGCGGCCCGCCAGGCGCAGCCCGCCCTCGGCGTCCGGCACCAGCACCGACTCACCCGCGGTGACGCCGCACCGGCCGGCGCGGGTGCCGACCTGCACCACGCCCGACAGCCCGACGAGCGTGCGCGGCCCGGCGGTGGCGGGCACGGGCACCGGGACGACCGCGTCCACGTCGAGCACCGTCAGCCCGAACTCGGGCGCGGGCGTGGCGTACCGGCGGGACGTCAGCCCGTCCGCGAGGACGGTCCGGCGCGGGCGGACCACGGGCGCCGGGCCGGGCTCGGGGTCCACGACGGCGAGCAGCTCGGCCACGTCCACGGTCTTCGTGGTGAGCCCGGCCCGCAGCACGTTGTCGGACGCGGCCATCACCTCGAGCCCGAGTCCCGCGACGTCGGAGTGCAGCACCCCCGCCCCGACCGACAACCCCTCACCGGGCCGCAGCACGACCGCGTGCAGCAGGAACGACGCGACGACCCCGGGGTCCCGCGGGAAGTGCGTGGCGAGCCGCCGGGCGACCCGGCGGGGCTCGGCGTCGCCCGGCACCACCGTGGCCGGCGGCTCCGGTCCGAGCGCCACCTGCACCTCCTCCACCGCGGACCGCGGCAGGGTGAGGACGTGGCCGAGCGCCGCCCGCAGCCGCCGGGCGGCCGGGCCGGGGGCCCGGAGCGCACCGAGCACGTCGGCGAGCACCGGCGCCGGGCCGGGCGTCCTGGCGACGGCACTGTCCAGCGCGGTCCTGCCGATCGCGGTCCGCCTCGCCCGGCCCGGGCGCGGCTCCGTCCCGCCCCGGCAGGTCCTCGCGTGGTGGTCCGGGTCGCTGGCGCTCACCAGCACGCTCGCCGCCGCCGTCGTCCCCGCGTCCGGCACGGGCAGCCGCGCCCTCGCCCCCGGCGCCGCGCTCGCCGTCGCCACCCTCGGGACGTGCGTCCTCGCGTCGGACGCCGTCTTCCCCCGCCCCGTCCTCGCACGCCCGGCCCCGGCCGGCTCCCTCTGATCGGAGTCCCATGCCCACGATCGAGCTCTCGCACGTCTCGAAGGTCTGCGGCGCCAGCACGCTCGCCGTCGACGACGTGTCCCTCACCATCGCCGACCGCGAGCTCGTCGTCCTGATCGGCCCCTCGGGCTGCGGCAAGTCCACCCTGCTGCGGATGCTGGCCGGGCTGGAGGACGTCACCGCGGGCGACGTCGTGGTCGACGGCCGCCGGGTCAACGACGTCCACCCCAAGGACCGCGACGTGTCGATGGTGTTCCAGAACTACGCGCTCTACCCGCACATGACCGTGGCGCAGAACATCTCCTTCGGTCTGCGGCTGCGGCGCACGCCGCGCGCGGAGGTCCGGGCGAAGGTCGCGGAGGTCGCCGGGGCCCTCGGGCTCACCGTCCACCTGGACCGCCCGCCCGCCGAGCTGTCGGGCGGGCAGCGGCAGCGCGTCGCGCTCGCCCGCGCCATGGTGCAGGAGTCGGGCATCTTCCTGATGGACGAGCCGCTGTCGAACCTCGACGCCAAGCTCCGCAGCACGATGCGCGCCGAGATCCTGGACCTGCACCGGTCGCTGGGCATCACCACGGTGTACGTCACGCACGACCAGGTGGAGGCGATGACGATGGCCGACCGCATCGTGCTGCTGCAGGACGGCGTCGTGCGGCAGGAGGGGAACCCCCGCGACCTCTACCGCAGGCCGGCGGACCGCTTCGTCGCCACGTTCCTCGGCGAGCCCGAGATCAACCTGCTGCCCGCCCGGACCGCCCGCGGCGCGCTCGACGTCGCCGTCCCGGGGGCACGCGTGCCCCGGGGCTGGTCCCCGGACGGGTGGGCCGACGCAGCGGGACGCGACCTGACGCTCGGCGTCCGCCCGGAGCACGGGCACGTCCGCGCGGCGGACGCCGACGGGGCGGCGGACGCCGACGGGGCGGCGGACGCCGTCGAGGTGCCCGCCGAGGTCGCCCTGCTGGAGCTGGGGGGACGACGCCTACGCCACCCTGCGTGCCGGCGCGCACGCTCGTCGCCAAGGTCGCCGCGGAGAGCCCCCTGCGTCCGGGCGACCGGTGCACGGCGACGATCCCGCTCGCGCACGTGCTCCCCTTCGACGCCACCACGGGCGCGGGCCCGGCCTCCTGACGACGGCCGCGAGGGGCGCGGGGCGCCGCTCGGCCGTGCGGCGGGCGGGGTCAGGGCCGCCCCGAGCGGCGCACGACCTCCTCGCGCGACAGCGACGTGCCGTCGCCGTCGAACGGGAACCACGCGCGGTGCTCGCAGTCGTGGCAGGAGACGAACGTGACGTCCGTGGTGTCGGCGAGCGTGAGGTGCAGCCGGGTCAGCCGGGCCGACCCGCAGACCTCGCACGTCCCGGTCCCGGGGGCGTGCTCGCCGCCGACGTCGTGGCTCAGGGAGCCCAGCGGGGTGGGCTCGGCCTCCCCCCGTCGGCCCTTCCGCCGTCCTGCGCCCCCCGCGCCGGCCACCGGCCTCAGTCCCCCTCGCCGCGCAGCACCCTGAGGTGCCCTCGGCGCCGGGTCTCGGAGTCGGCCAGGTGGGCGGCGGACGGCAGCCCGTCGGGGGCGGCGACCGCGGGGCGCGGCGCGGGGCGGCCGGCCTCCCGGACGGCGTCGGCGAGCGCGAGCAGGTCGTCGTGGCTGGGACCGGTCTCGACGAACTCCGGGGCCAGCCGGACGACCTCCCAGCCGCGCGGTGCGGTGAGGCGCGACGCGTGCTCGGCGCACAGGTCGTAGGAGTGCGGCTCCGCGAGGGTGGCGAGCGGGCCGAGGACGGCGGTCGAGTCGGCGTACACGTACGTCAGGGTGGCCACCGCCGGACGGCCGCACGCGGTGCGGGAGCACTGGCGGGCGGGTCTCACGGGGTAGACGGTACCGCCGCACGGGGCACGGCACGTGCGCGACCCGCACGACGCACCCGATCGCCGCCGGATACAGTGCCGGGATGGCGCTGCGTCGGTCCGTCCCCTCGTTCCCCGGCGGCTCCGTCCCCGACCGTTCCGGCGTGGGCGGCCCGGGCGCCGCGGGTGACGTGCGACGGCGGGACCGGCGCGGGCGCGGCATCCGCGGCCCCCTGCTGCCCGCCTCGCTGCCGGCGCACCGCACGCGGGCCGAGCGGTTCGACGACCTGGTGCTCGACTCGGTGGAGCGGCTCGAGGCCCGCTGGGGCCGGTACCTGGACGGCGTGGAGTTCGCCGTGGAGGACGTGCCGCCGTCGAACCCGGCGCCGTGGGAGTCGGGCGGCGTGCCGCTCGGCCGGTCGTTCCCGTCGCAGCCGGGCCTGCCGCCGCGGATCGTCGTGTACCGGCGGCCGGTGGAGTCCCGGGCGGTGGACTCCGACGAGCTCGCGGACCTGGTGCACGAGGTCGTCGTGGAGCAGGTCGCCCAGATGCTCGGACGCGCGCCGGACGAGGTCGATCCCGGTCTCGGGGACGGACGGTAGCCTGACCCGGCCATGACGACGCCCGCCGCCCCGCCCCCCGGCCCCGCTCCCGACGGATCCGCACCCCGCCGGCGCGCGCCCGGCGGCCCCGGCCCCCGCCCCGCCGTGCGCGTCGTGACCATCGCCTACGACCCGGGCGCGGAGCTCACGGAGTTCGCCCGTTCGCTGGCCGCGGCGACGACCGCCGACGTGGAGCTGGTGGTCGTGGACAACGGCACGCAGCCGGACGTCGTCGACCGGGTCGCGGCGGACACCGGTGCCCGCGTCGAGCGCACCGGGGCGAACCTCGGCTACGGCCGCGGCGCGAACGTCGGCGCCCGCGGCACCTCCCAGGAGTGGCTGGTGGTCGCGAACCCGGACGTCGTCTGGGAGCCGGGGTCGCTCGACACCCTGCTCGCGGCGGCCGCCCGGCACCCGACCGCGGGCGCGTTCGGCCCGGCCCTGCTGAACGAGGACGGCTCCGTGTACCCGTCCGCCCGCGAGCTGCCGTCGCTGACGCAGGGCGTGGGGCACGCGCTGCTCGGCAAGGTGTGGCCCGGCAACCCCTGGACGCGCGCGTACCAGCGCCGGCAGGAGACGGTCGGGAGCCCGCACGACGAGCGGGTCGCCGGCTGGCTGTCCGGCGCCTGCCTGCTGCTGCGGCGCGACGCGTTCGAGGCCGTCGGCGGGTTCGACGAGGACTACTTCATGTTCTTCGAGGACGTCGACCTGGGCGAGCGCCTGGCGCTCGCCGGCTGGGCGAACCTCTACGTGCCCTCGGCGCGGGTGCTGCACGTGGGCGGCGTGTCGTGGAAGGCCCGGCCCGCGGCGATGATCTCGGCGCACCACGCCTCGGCGGAGCGCTACCTGCACCGCCGGTACTCCCGCTGGTACCACTGGCCCGTGCGCGTCGCGGTGTCCGCCGGGCTCAGGGCGCGCGAGCTCGTCGAGCTGCGCGCCGCGCGCTGACCGCACGCGGTCACGGCGCCCGTTCGGCTCCGTCGGCACTGTCGAGCCCGAGCCGGCGGCTCTCCCGGAGCTCGGCCCGGGTCGTGGCGTCGGCGTCGGGCAGCGGCGCGAGCACGGACAGCAGCGTGCCGTCGCCGCGCCGGACGACCCCGGCGACCAGGGCCCAGGCCACCTCGTCGTCCGGGTCGGCGAGCACCTCGAGCCCGACGGCGCCCTCCGCGACCTCGTCGGCCCTCAGCGCGACGGTGCCGCCGACCGGCACGTCGACCTCCTGCTCGGCGAGCACGCCCCCGTCCCCGTAGGCCCGCACGGTCACGGCGACCGTCGGCCCGGCGGGGGCGCCCCCGGCGTCCTCGTCGGGGCGCTGGCCCTGGGTCGGCTCGGGGCTGGGCGTCGCGCTGCCGGTCGGCTCGGGCACGGTGCTCGTGCCGTCGTCGCCGGGCAGGGCGGCGAGCGTGAGCTGCGCGCCGGTCCCGTCCGGGACGGCGACCAGGCCGCCGCCGGTGCTCGTGGCCGGGATCCACGCGCGCTCCAGGCGCGGCCCCGGGTCGAGCTCACCCGGCTCGCCCTCGCGCGCGATCATCGCGCCCGCGACGACCGGCTCGGTCGCCTCCACCACGGCGGTGTAGGCACCCGCGTCCAGCCCGCCGAGCGACACGTCGGTGACCTCGCCGGGCTCCAGGTCGATCGCCTCGGCGCCCGGCAGCGCGACGTCGCCGTCGGGGCCGAGCAGCCGCACGGAGACGGTCGTGCCCGCGTCGCCCGGCACGAGCAGCCGCAGCGAACCGGCGGTGGGGTCGTCGACCTCGGCGCCCGGCACCACGATCCCCGCGACGACCTGCCGGGTGGCGGGTGCGGCGCCGGCGGTGACCAGGTCGACGCCCTGCGGCGTGAAGCCGTCGAGGAGCGCGTCCTGCAGGTAGGCGGACACCTGGGCGCCGGCGGCGGAGACGTGCACGACGAGGCGGCGCTGCTCGGCGGCGATCCCCGGCAGCACCACGACCTGCTGCTCGCCGGGCGCCACCAGGAGGCTGCCGCCACCGGCCAGGTCGACGGCGCCGGACGGACCCCACAGCTCGAGCGTCACGTCCGCGACCGTCGACCCGGGGTTCACCACGACCAGGTCCGCGGTGCTCTCGAGGGCCGTGCTGCCCCCGACCAGCCAGACGTCCGACGCCGGGCGGGCGCAGGACCCGGCGGCGAGGCCACGCAGGTCGCCGTCGGTGACGACCGACGACGTCGCGCCGGCGACCCGGGCGGGTTCGCCGTCGACGGGCTCGGCGGTCAGCACGACGGGAGCGGCCGGGGAGGCGAGCGCACCGGTACCGGACTCCAGGGCGACGGCCGTCCCGTCGAGCGCCGTCAGCGCGGCGGTGCCGGACACCGCGGTGTCGAAGGCCGTGACCGACTCCCGCGGGGCGACGGGGACCCGGTCGAATCCCGTGCCGGAGGTGCCGTCGTCCGGCAGTCGCAGCGGGCCGGGGCAGACGAGCGTCGTGGTCGCCGGGTCGACCTCGACCGCCGCGGGCGGCACCGCGGCGTGCCGCCGGTCGGGCAGCAGCGTCGCCCCGGCGGTCACGCCCCCGGCCAGGCCGAGCACCAGCAGGCCGGACAGCAGCCGGACCACCCGGGCGCCGCGCCGGCCGGGCTCGCGCGCCGCACCGCGGGTCGTCGTCGTCCTCGTCATCGTCGTCCCGCCCGCCTGCGTCGCACCGGCAGCGCGAGCAGCAGCGCGAGCGCGCCCACGACGCCCTGCGCCACCGTCCACACCGTCTCGTCCGCGGACCGGTGCACCACCACCAGCCGGCCACCGTCCGCCCCGACCTCGAAGGTCTGCCGCCAGCCGTCGGTCACCACGCGCAGCGGCCGGCCGTCGAGCGTCGCGTGCCAGCCGGCGTCCGCCCGCTCGGCGAGCACCAGCAGCCGGCCCGCGTCGCCGGACCCGATCACGGTGTCGACCCGGCCGACGACACCCGGCACGGCCGGGACCGCCACGGCGGAGGAGCCGGCGAGCCCGGCGGCGTCGTGCGCGGACGTCGCGTCGGGCACCAGCCGGGCCCACGCGCTGACCGCGGCGGGCGCGTCGCCGGAGGGCTGCACGCGCCAGATCACGCCCGTGTCGCCCTCGGTGATCCGCTCGAGCCCCGGCGTGGCGTCCAGGCGCCCGACGAGGGCCGTCCGCGCCTGCTGCGCGGCGACGTCGGCGGCCCGGGCCTCCGGCAGCGGCGGCACCAGGACGTCGGCGACCGCGAGCGCCGCGAGCTCGGCGGCCACGTCGCTGCTCGACCCGACGGACAGCGTGCCGACGACGGCCTGCACCTCCGCCGTCGCCGCGTCCGGATCGGCCGGTGCCGGGTCGTCGCTCACCGGCCCCGTCAGGTCGGCGGTCCGCACGGCCGCGGACCCGTCGACCACCTGGGGGCCGTCACCCCGCAGCAGCTGCCAGTCGGCCACGCCGTCCGCGGACACCGCGAGGGCGAGGACGCGCGGGGTGTCCTCCGACTCCTGGGTCTGCCGGCCGATCGCGGGCACCACGGCGCGGTCCATGACGGTCAGCTCCGCGGCACGCCCGGCGCGGGCCTCCCCGGCCCAGCCGGCCCACGCCACGACCGGCAGCGCGACGACCAGCAGGACCAGCACGCCGGCCGACACCTGCCGCCAGCCGAACGAGGCCCGGTCCAGGCGTGCCCGCACGCCCCGGGTGCCGACGACGGCGGCGGTGAGCAGCCCCGCACCGGCCAGCGAGACCCCCGAGCCGGCCCAGCCGACCACCAGGACGCCGGCGTCGTCGCCGACGACGACCCGCGAGGACACCACCGCGGTCGCCACGCCCACGGCGGCGACGCACCAGCCGAGCCGGACCGCGCGCGCCTGCGGGGCACCGCGCAGCAGGGCGAGCAGGGCGAGCACGACCACCGCCCCGCCCGTGGCGGCCGGCCACCAGGCGACCACGTCGGCCGGGACCCAGGAGGGCGCCCAGGTCGGCACGACCGCGGTCGCGTCCACCGGGACGCCGAGCAGCATCGCGAGCGGGGACGCCGGGTCCGAGGCCAGCGGGGTGCCGGGGTCCGCCACCAGCAGCCGCAGGCCGTCCACGCCCCGGGACACGGCCGCCGCGAGCGTCGGGCCGAGCAGCACCAGCGCCGGGACCGCCGCGAGCAGCACCCGCAGCCGCCGGCCCCGCGGCGCGCAGCACGCGACGACGAGCAGCAGCAGGAGCCCCGGGACCAGGAGCACGGGCGCCCCGGCCGCGACCGCGGCGAACGCGAGCGAGGCGGCCGCGGCGGCGGCGACCGAGCCGGAGGCGACGGGCGGGGCGGTGGGCACGTCGGCGGCGGGCGCGTCGGCGGGGCCCGCGGGGTCCTCCGCCGGGGTGCGGGCGGTGACCGGCACCCGCACGGG
>DAMBCY010000073.1:0-8656 GCA_032056255.1 Cellulomonas sp.
GAGACCTACAGCGCGTTCGTCCAGGGCTTCATGCCGAACCTCGGGCGCCCGGACGTCGACCTGCTCGAGGGCCTGACCACGGCGATCATCGTGGACCAGGAGCGGATGGGCGCGAACCCCCGCTCGACGGTGGGCACCGCGACGGACGCGAACGCGATGCTGCGGATCGTGTTCAGCCGGCTGGGCACGCCGCACGTCGGCTCGTCCCAGGCGTTCTCGTTCAACGTCGCCTCGGTCAGCGGTGCCGGCGCCGTCACGTTCCAGAAGGCCGGCGTCACGACCAAGGAGCGGCGCGAGTTCAGCATCACGGGCGGCATGTGCCCGCGGTGCGAGGGCCGCGGGACCGTGCAGGACTTCGACCTGACCGCGCTGTACGACGACAGCAGGTCGCTGCGCGAGGGCGCGCTCACCATCCCCGGGTACACGACGGACGGCTGGTACGGCCGGATCTTCTCGCAGTCGGGGTTCTTCGACCCGGACAAGCCGATCCGCGACTTCTCGGCCACCGAGCTGCACGACCTGCTGCACAAGGAGCCCACCAAGATCAAGGTCGAGGGCATCAACCTCACCTACGAGGGGATCATCCCGAAGATCCAGAAGTCGATCCTCTCCAAGGACGTCGATGCGCTGCAGCCGCACATCCGGGCGTTCGTCGAGCGGGCCGTCACCTTCACCACCTGCCCGGACTGCGACGGCACGCGCCTGAACGAGGGCGCGCGCTCGTCGAAGATCAGGGGCATCAGCATCGCCGACGCGTGCCGGATGCAGATCAGCGACCTCGCGGCGTGGGTCCGCGAGCTCGACGAGCCTGGGGGCACCTCCCACGGGAAGGATGGCGAAGCCATCCCGTGGGGGACCGTGGCGCCGGTGCTGGAGGCGCTGCGGGGCGTGCTCGACTCGTTCGTCGACATCGGTCTGGGCTACCTGTCGCTCGAGCGTCCCTCGGGCACGCTGTCCGGCGGCGAGGCGCAGCGCACCAAGATGATCCGGCACCTCGGGTCCTCGCTCACCGACGTCACCTACGTGTTCGACGAGCCGACGATCGGCCTGCACCCGCACGACATCCAGCGGATGAACGCCCTGCTGCTCCAGCTGCGGGACAAGGGGAACACGGTGCTGGTCGTCGAGCACAAGCCCGAGGTGATCGCGGTCGCCGACGAGGTGGTCGACCTCGGGCCCGGTGCCGGAACGGGCGGTGGGGAGATCGTGTTCCAGGGCAGCGTCGACGCGCTGCGCTCCAGCGGGACGCTGACCGGCCGGCACCTGGACGACCGGGCCCGCCTCAAGGACGCGGTGCGCGCCCCCGCGGGCGCGCTGGAGATCCGCGGAGCGAGCCGCAACAACCTGCGGGACGTCTCGGTGGACATCCCGCTGGGCGTGCTCACGGTCGTCACCGGGGTCGCGGGCTCGGGCAAGAGCTCGCTGATCCACGGCTCGGTCCCGCGCGGGGCCGACGTGGTGTCCGTCGACCAGGGGGCGATCCGCGGGTCGCGCCGGAGCAACCCGGCGACGTACACGGGTCTGCTCGAGCCGATCCGCAAGGCGTTCGCCAAGGCGAACGGGGTGAAGCCCGCCCTGTTCAGCGCGAACTCCGAGGGCGCCTGCCCCACCTGCAACGGCGCGGGCGTCGTCTACACGGACCTCGCGATGATGGCCGGGGTGGCCACCACCTGCGAGCTGTGCGGCGGCAAGCGGTTCCAGGCCGCGGTGCTCGAGTACCACCTCGGCGGGCGGGACATCAGCGAGGTGCTCGCCCTGTCGGTGACCGACGCCGAGCGGTTCTTCGCCGAGGGCGACGCGCGGCTGCCCGCCGCGCACGCGATCCTGCGCCGCCTGGTCGACGTGGGCCTCGGGTACGTCTCCCTCGGGCAGCCGCTGACCACGCTGTCCGGCGGCGAGCGCCAGCGTCTCAAGCTCGCCACGCACCTGGGCGACAAGGGCGGCGTGTACGTCCTCGACGAGCCGACCACCGGGCTGCACCTCGCCGACGTCGAGCAGCTGCTCGGGCTGCTCGACCGCCTCGTCGACTCCGGCAAGTCCGTCATCGTCATCGAGCACCACCAGGCGGTCATGGCGCACGCGGACTGGATCGTCGACCTCGGCCCCGGTGCCGGGCACGACGGCGGGCGCGTGGTGTTCGAGGGCACCCCGGCCGACCTGGTCGCCTCGCGCGCGACGGTGACGGGCCGGCACCTGGCCGACTACGTGGGTGCGGGCGCGTGACCGCCGGCCGGTCCGTGGTCCTGTTCCTGGCCGCGGCGCTGCTGGAGATCGGCGGCGCCTGGCTGGTCTGGCAGGGCGTACGCGAGCACCGCGGCTGGGCGTGGATCGGCGCGGGCGTGCTGGCGCTCGGGGCCTACGGGTTCGTCGCCACGCTGCAGCCCGACGCGCACTTCGGCCGGATCCTCGCGGCGTACGGCGGCGTGTTCGTCGCCGGCTCGCTGCTGTGGGGGATGGCGGTCGACGGGTTCCGGCCCGACCGCTGGGACGTCCTGGGCGCGCTGCTGTGCCTCGCCGGCGTCGCGGTGATCATGTACGCCCCGCGGGGCGTGGCGGGCTGAGCCGCGCGCCCGGGGCGGGTGGGACGCCTGCAGGCGCGCGCCCGCGGACGACCCTCTAGTGTCGGGCTCGGCACGGGTGCGACGAGGTGAGGGACGGCTGCGGTGGCGGTGATCGAGACGGCGGGTGGCCCGGTGCGCGTGGTCGTGGTCGACGACGACCCGGACGTGGCCTCCTACACCGCGACCGTGCTGCGCCGGCACGGCGGGTGCGAGGTGGTCGCCCTGACCGACCCGGCCGAGGTCGCGGGCACCGTCGAGCGCACCGCTCCGGACGTGGTGATCGCCGACTACGAGCTGCCGGGCACCACGGGCGTGGAGCTCATGGGCCGGCTGCGCCGCGACCGGCCGGAGCTGAAGGTCGTCATCATGACCGCGCACGCGTCGGTGGACTACGCGGTGCGGGCGCTGCGGCACCAGGCGGACGAGTTCCTCACCAAGCCGGTGCGGTCCGCCGACCTGGTCGAGGTGGTGCGGCGGCTGGCCGCGCAGTCCCGGGCCGAGACGGGCCGGCGGCGGTCGCGCTCGGTGCTGGCGATCGGCGCGCACCCGGACGACGTGGAGATCGGCGTGGGCGGGCTGCTCGCCGCGCACCGGGCGGCGGGCGACCGGCTGTCGGTCCTCACGCTGTCCCGCGGGGCGCGCGGCGGCGCGGCGGACGCGCGGCAGCACGAGTCGCTCGCCGCCGCGGAGCTGGTGGGCGCCCGCCTGTTCCTGGAGGACCTGGAGGACACCCGGATCCCCGGTGGCGCCCCGACCGTCGGCGCGGTCGAGCGGGTGGTCGCGCAGGTGCGGCCGGACGTGGTGTACGTGCACAGCCGGCACGACCGGCACCAGGACCACCGGGCGGTGCACGACGCCACGATGGTCGCGACGCGGCGGGTCCCGACGGTGGGCTGCTACCAGAGCCCGTCCGCGACGGTCGACTTCCGGCCCAACCGGTTCGTCGCGGTGGACGACCACGTGGCGACCAAGCTGGCGCTGCTGCGCTGCTTCGGCACCCAGGCGGACGTGCGGGCCTACCTCGAGCCGGAGTTCGTGGTCGCCACCGCGCGGTACTGGTCCCGGTTCGGCACCGGCGCGTACGCCGAGCCGCTGGAGATCGTGCGGGACACGGGCGACCTGGTGCCGACGGACCTCGCGTCCGCGGACCCGCGGGCGACGACGAGCGAGGGGCGGGCGTGAGGGTGCGACGGGTGCTGGTGACGGGGGCGGGCGGCGCCGCGGGGGTGGCGGTCGTCCGGTCGCTGCTGCGACGGGACGACGTCGAGGTGTTCGCCGCCGACATGGACGGCTGGGCGGCCGCGCTGTACCTGGTGCCCGCGGAGCGGCGGCGCCTGGTGCCGCCGGGGCTGCGCGCGGACTTCGTGGACGAGGTGCGCCGGCTGTGCCGCGAGGACCGGATCGACGTGCTGTTCTCGACGGTCGACGTCGAGCTGCTGCCGCTCGCGCTGCGCCGCGACGAGCTGGCCGCCGCCGGCACGGTGCTGGCCGCGCCGAGCACCGCGACGCTGGGCACCGCGCTGGACAAGCACGCGCTCGCCGTCGCCTGCGCGCCGCACACGCGGGTGCCCGCCACCACCCTGCTCGACGCGGACGGCAAGGCGCGCGCCTGGGAGTTCCCGGTGATCGTCAAGCCCCGCCGCGGGGCCGGGTCGCGCGGGGTGCACCTGGTGGCCGACCGCGCGGCGCTCGAGGCGCTGCCGGACGACGCGACCCAGCTGATCCAGGAGCACCTCCCCGGCGACGAGTACTCGGTGGACGTCCTGGCGGGGGCCGACGGCCGGGTGGTCGCCGCGGTGCCGCGCTCGCGCGCCCGGGTCGACTCGGGGGTGTCGATCGCCGGGCGGACCGTGCGGGACGCGGGCCTGGAGAGCACGGCGGCCGCGGTCGCGACCGCGATCGGGCTGGTCGGTGTCGCCAACGTCCAGCTGCGGCGCGACACCGCGGGCATTCCGGCGCTGCTGGAGGTCAACGCGCGGTTCCCCGGGGCCATGCCGCTGACGGTGGCCGCGGGCGTCGACATGCCGTCGCTCGCGCTGGACCTCGCGCTCGGGCTGCCGCTGCCCGCGAGCGTGGAGTTCCGCGAGGTGGCGAACGTGCGGTTCCTGGAGGACGTGTTCCTCGGGCCGGACGAGGTCCTCACCGGCGGCGTCGCGGCCGAGGAGGGCCCGTGAGCGCGCCCGGCGGCGCCGTCGCCCTCGCCCAGGACGCGCACGTGCACTCGACCTTCTCGGACGACGCGCGCAGCACGCCGGGCGAGAACATCGCGGCGGCCCACGCCCGTGGCCTCGCGCGGCTGCACCTGGTCGACCACGTGCGGCGCTCGACCACCTGGGTGCCGGAGCTCGTCGCCGCGGTGCGGCGCGAGGCCGTGCCGGAGGGGCTGACGGTCGTCACCGGCGTCGAGACGAAGGTGCTGGACGCGAGCGGGGCCCTGGACCTGCCGCCGGGGCCGCTGCCCGTCGACACGGTGCTGGTCGCCGACCACCAGTTCCCCGGGCCGGACGGTCCGTGGACGCCCGAGCGCACCCGGCGGGAGCTGGCCGGCGGGCTGGCTGTCCCCGACGCGCTCGAGATGCTGGTCGGCGCCCTGGTCGCGGCGGTCTCCCCGGTCCCGTCGGCGCAGCTGGCGCACTGCTTCTCGATCCTGCCGAAGGTCGGGCTCTCGGAGGACGACCTCCCGGACGACCTGCTCGCGCACTGGGCGGCGGAGCTCGCCCGGCACGACGTGCTGCTCGAGGTGAACGAGAAGTGGGCCTGCCCGGGTCCGCGCGTGCTGCGGCACGCCGTGGCGGCGGGGGTGCGCCTGGCACCGGCGACGGACAGCCACCACGCCGACGACGTCGGCCGCTACGCCCGGGTGCCGGAGCTGCTGGCCGCGGCGGGCCTGCGGGTCGTGGCCGACCGGGAGCCGTCGTGAGCCCGGAGGTCGCGGGGTGGCTGACCGACATCGGCACGGTCACCCTGCTCGCGCTCGTGCTGCTCGGCATGGTGCCGGTGCTCTCGACCTTCTTCCAGCTGCTGCTGGTCGCGCTGCACGCCTGGCGCAACCACTACCGGCAGACCGCGCCCTACCTGCCCCGCGTCGCGGTGCTGATCCCGGCCTGGAACGAGGGCCTGGTGCTGGACGCGTCGATCGAGCGCCTGCTCGCCCTCGAGTACCCCGAGGACCGGCTGCGGGTGTACGTGGTGGACGACGCCTCGACCGACTCGACGCCGGACGTCGTGCGGGCCAAGGCCGCGCAGCACCCCGGGCGCGTGGTGCTGCTGCGGCGGGAGAAGGGCGGCGAGGGCAAGGCGCACACGCTGAACCACGGCCTGCGGGAGATCCTGCGGGACGACTGGATGCAGGCGCTTCTCGTCATGGACGCCGACGTGATCTACCTGCCGGACTCGCTGCGGCGGATGACCCGGCACCTCGCGGACCCCGAGGTCGGTGCGGTGACCGCCTACATCGCGGAGGGCAGCAAGGACACCACGTACCTGACCCGGTTCATCGCGTTCGAGTACGTGCTCGCGCAGCTCGCGGCGCGCCGTGCGGCGAACGTGCTGAACGCGATGGCGTGCCTGGCGGGCGGCGCGCAGCTGCACTCGCGGGCGAACCTCGAGGACCTCGGCGGCCAGATCGACACCACGACCCTGGCCGAGGACACGATCACGACGTTCGAGACCCAGCTCAAGGGCCGGCGCACGGTGTTCGAGCCGCACGCCGTCGTGCTCGCCGAGGAGCCGCAGTCCGTCGACGCGCTGTGGCGGCAGCGGCTGCGGTGGGCGCGCGGGAACGTGCAGGTCTCCCGGCGGTACCACGCGGTGTGGTTCCGGCCCGACCGGCACCGGCACCTCGGCTCGTTCTCGTTCGGGCTGCAGTGGTTCAGCATCCTGTTCCTGCCGCTGATCATGTCGGTCGTGCCCATCGGGTTCATCGGGCTGTACCTGCTGAACGACCCGATCGCGCACGACGTGTTCCGGTGGCTGTGGATCTCCGCGGCGTGCGTGTACGTGTTCTCGGTGCTGCTCGGCGTGCAGCTGGACGGCCGGGTCGGGCGGATCAGCTGGCGGGAGGCGATCGCGTTCCCGGGCCTGGTCTCGGTCCTCATCATGGTCACCGCGTTCGTCCCCGGGCTGTTCGAGCTGTGGCTGCCCGACAAGATCGGCTGGGACGTCGACCCGTGGGAGCGGCGCACCGTGATGATCGCGATCTACCTGTGGGTCGCGGTCGAGATGGCGGCCGCCTGGCTCGCGCGCCGGATCGAGAGGACCCGGGTCGGCAAGGTGCTCACCCCGGCGCTGATGTACCTGGTGGGGTACGGGCCGCTGCTGTGCGCGGTGACCTTCGACGCGTACGTCAAGGAGCTCCGGGGGGCCACGGCGGCGTGGGAGAAGACCGAGAAGACGGGACGGGTCGTCGGATGAGCCGGGGCCGGCACCGGGTGGACGGACCGGAGGACATGGACGAGGCGACGCACGCGCTGATCGTGCGGGAGATCGAGCAGGACCGGCGCGCCGAGCGCTGGCTGGTCGGCCGCGCGCTGCTCGCGCTCGCCGCGGTGGCGGGCCTCGCGCTGATCGGCTCCGGGCTCTTCCGCTGACCCCGTGCCGGCGCGTCGTCCGGCCCCGCCCGCGCGGGGGCCGGTGCCGACCGGGAGCTCAGCGCGGACGGTGCCAGGTGGAGAGGTAGCGCCACAGCGGCAGCCGGCGGTACTCGCCGCCCGGCAGCGCCGCGCGCAGCAGGGCCCGCTCCTGCGCCCAGGTCCGGTCCGGCCCCGCGACGGCGACGTCGGGCTGCCACGGTGCGGTCCGGCGGGAGAGGTACCGGTGCCACGCCAGGTCGCGCAGCTCGTGCGCGCCGTCGAGGAGTCCGGCCGACCGGCCGTACCCCAGCACGAGCGCCGTGCCGCCCGGTCGCAGCACCCGCCGGACCTCGGCGAGGGCGCGGGGGCAGTCGGTGTGGTGCAGCACCATCACCATCGTCACGGCGTCGACCGACGCGTCCGCGCACGGCAGCTCCTCGGCCCGGCCGGCGGCCAGGTGGACGCCGGGGACGGGCGTGGTGGCGGGGGAGCGCCCGGCGGGGTCGAGCCCGACGACCATCCGGCCCGGGCGGGCGAGGTACCGCGCGAGCGCCCCGTCACCGCACCCGACGTCCAGGACGACGCGGGCGCCGACCAGGACCGCCGCCGCGATCCGCGGGTAGTGGTGGGCGCTGTGGTTCCACCGGTCGGCGAACGGGTGCCGGAGCATCGTGGTCACGGGGCGCTCGGGCTCGGGTCCAGCAGCGCGGAGCGGACGATGTCGAGCAGCTCCTGGCCGTCGATCCCCTCGGCGGTCGCGGCCGCGACGAGCTCCGTGGCGAGGCCGCGGGTCCGTCCCGGTGCGCGGGACGGGGCGACGACCACGGTGCCGACCCGCCGGCGGGTCGCGACGACCCCGCCGGCCTCGAGCTCCCGGTAGGCGCGGGCGACCGTGCCGGGCGCGACCCCGAGGTCGGCCGCGAGCGCGCGGACGGTCGGCAGCCGGTCGCCCTCTCGCAGCCCCCCTGCGGCGGCGAGCGCGGCGACCTGCTGGCGGATCTGCTCGTACTGGGGTGTCGTCGCCTCCAGGTCGACGGTGATCCTCACGGGGTCACCGCCGCAGGGGTCCGGGCGTCGCTGGGCCGCGCCGGCGCAGGTGCAGGTCCCACGCGGGGGCGACGGCGGCCACCGCGGGGCGCAGGGTGACGAGGCGGAGCGCGGCCTCGGTCGCGGCGACGAGGACGAGGACGGCGACGGCGACGGGGATGCCGTAGTACCAGCCGGGGTAGGGCCCGAGATCCCCGCCCGGTCCGGCGACCGTGCGCGGTCCGGATGCCGCGAGCCCGGTCACCAGCAGCGTCGCGAGGGTCAGGACGGGCCAGGCGACGAGCAGCAGCCGCTGCGGGCGCGGCGCGACGTCCGCCACGCGCCGCTGGACGAGCTCGGCCTCGCGGACGGTGCCCGTGGGACGGGGCCACGTGACCTGACCCACGACCTGCGCAAGCACCAGGCACAGCCCGCCGAGCGCGGGGAGCACGGCGACCGGGCGCCCGTCGCGCGGGCCATAGTCGTTCTGGCCCGATG
>DAMBCY010000073.1:8666-13637 GCA_032056255.1 Cellulomonas sp.
GATGACCACGCCAGGGCGAGCAGGAGCAGCACCAGCAGCGCCACCCCGGTGGACGAGGCCAGCGTCGCGTGCCGGTTCGCGCGGACCGCTTGCTCCGACCGGGCGGGGGTGCGCCGGCTGTCGACGATCAGCGGCGCGAGCGCGGCGGCGAGGACGAGGACGACGACAGCGAGCATCCCGAGCGCCCAGGGCCAGGGGTAGCAGGCTGAACCGCCGGCGTCTCCGATGCACACACCCCCGCTGGACAGCGACATGGCAGCTCCTCCCATTGACTATGCGCAATGATCATTGCGAGGAGCGGTCCCGGTGTCAAGACCCGCGCACCGACCGCGCGAGGACGACGAGCTCCTGGGTCGCCCGCGTCATGGCCACGTACCGGTCCACGGCTGCCGCGACCACGTCGCGGTCGCCGTCGCCGGCCGCTCCGACCACCGGGTCGACCAGCACCACCAGGTCGAACTCGAGCCCCTTCGCGTCGGCGGGGGACAGCACGCGCACCCGGTCCCGGGCGGCGGACGCCGGGCCGCCGATCACGCAGGCCGTGCCCTCGTGCGCGGCCAGCCAGGCGTCCAGGACCGCGTCGAGGTCGGCGACCGACCCGTGCCGCACCGGGACCCCGGTCCGCCGCACCGACGTCGGGACCGCGGCGTCGGGGAGCACCACGTGGATCACCGGGGCGGCCTCGGCCATGACCTCCTCCGGGGTGCGGTAGTTGAGCGTCAGGGTCGCCACCCGGGCGTCGCCGGCCCCGACGCGGCACAGCCGGTCCTGCCACGACTCGGCGAAGCCGTGCCGGGCCTGCGCGCGGTCACCCACCACCGTCAGGCTGCGCGACGGGCAGCGCCGCAGCAGCATCTGCCACTCGGCGTCCGTGAGCTCCTGCGCCTCGTCGACCACGACGTGCGCGAACGGCCCGGCCAGCGCCTCGACGCGGCTGCGCCCCCGCTCGGGCCGGTCGAGCAGCGCGTCCTCCAGGTCGGTCTGCACCAGCATCGTGACGAGGCTCTCGCGGTCGTCCTCCGCGGCGATCAGCTCGTCGCGCACCTCCGCGCGGTAGGCGTGCTCGGCGGCGAGCCCGGCCTCGTCCCGGCGCCGCGCGCGGGAGGCCGCCGGGTCGCCGATCCGCGCCCGGGCCGCGTCCAGCAGCGGCAGGTCGGCGACGGTCCAGGCGGCGGGGTCGGCGCGCTGGAGCACCCGGACCTCGTCCGGCGTCAGCCAGGGCGCGCACAGCCGCAGGTAGGCCGGGACGGACCACAGGTCGGCGACGACCTCGGCCGGGTCGAGCACCGGCCACGCCCGCCGGAACGCCGCGGTCAGCTCGCCGCTGCGGCGCAGCGCGCGTCGCAGGTCCCCGGCCGGGACGTCCTCGCACCGCTCCACGAGCAGGTCCAGCAGCGCCTCCCAGACGACCTCGCGGGCCTCGTCGTGCGGCGTGCCGGGCTCCGGCGACCCGAACGCGGCGGCCCAGTCGGCGGCCCGCACCAGCACGTCGGCCCAGGGGGTCTCGACGAGCAGGTCCGCGGTCGGAGGCCGCTCGGAGAACCGCACCGCCGGCTCGATCGCCCCGACCATCGCGGTCGTCGACTTCAACCGCGCCACCTCGGGATCGCTCTCGGGGAGTGCCGTGGCCCCCTCGGGCACGAGGTCGCGCAGGGTGCACATCCGCACCCCCTCCTCGCCGATCCGGGGGAGCACGTCGGACACGTAGTCCAGGTACGGCTCGTGCGGGCCGACCACCAGCACGCCGCCGCGCCGGCGGCCGAGCCCCGGGTCGGAGTACAGCAGGTAGGCCGCCCGGTGCAGCGCGACGACCGTCTTGCCGGTTCCCGGACCGCCGTCGACCACGAGCGCGCCGCGCGAGCCCGCCCGCACCACGGCGTCCTGGTCGGCCTGGATCGTGCCGAGCACGTCGCGCATCCGGGCCGTGCGGCTGGTGCCCAGGCTCGCGATGAACGCCGACGTGTCGTCGAGCGCCGCGTGGCCCGTCAGGCCGTCGGGCGTGAAGACCTCGTCCCAGTAGTCGGTGACGCGGCCGCGCGTCCAGCGGTAGCGGCGCCGGCTCGCCAGACCCATCGGGTCGCCGTGGGTCGCCCCGAAGAACGGCTCGGCGGCGGGGGAGCGCCAGTCCACCAGCAGCCGGCGGCCCGCGGCGTCGGTGAGGCCGAACCGGCCGACGTAGACGGGCTCCGAGCCGTCCGCCGGGACCATCCGCCCCAGGCAGAGGTCCTGCCCGGCCCGGCGCAGGGTGCGCAGGCGCGCGGCGAGCCGGTGCACCTCCTCGTCCCGGTCGAGGGCGGCCTGCCCGTGCCGGACCGCGGTGCGCCGGGCGGCGTCGAGGCGTGCGGACAGGTCGGCGATCGCGCCGTCGAGGGTCGCGGCCACGGCGGCGAGGTGCTCCTCGTCCGGGCCGACGAGCGCCGGGTCGGTCTTGGCGTGCAGCGACGCGGGCAGGTCGAGGACGGGGGTGACGGTCACGAGGATCAGCTCCGAGGGGGTCGTGCGCGGCCGCGCGGCGGGCGCGTCGGGCGGGCGAGTGAGCGATTCTCGGGGAGGTGGGGGGCCTTGCGGCAAGACCCCCCGCGCGCTGTACGTTGAGGTGGAGCGAGGCGGCGGCGCCGCGCGCCGGCGGGCACGGCACCGAGCACGGGTCCGCGGCCACGGGCCGGGCGGGTCCGCACGTCGGCAGGCGGCGACGCCTCGACCTGCTCTTCCGGGGGTCCTCCCCATGGTCGGGCGGTCCGTCGTGCCGTACCGTCGGGACGATCCGAACGACGAGCACCCGCTCACGCCCCGGCTGGGAAGCCGATCCAGACCGTTCGGAGACCCGCGTGACGTCCAGCGCACCCGTCCTCAGCACCCGCCCCCGCCAGGCCGCCGCCACCGGCTCCTACCAGGAGCTGTCGCGGGAGGTGCGGGAGGCCGGTCTGCTCGGTCGCACCCGCGGCTTCTACCTGGCGCTGGTCTGCGGCCTCGGGCTCGCGCTGTCGGGCCTCGTGGCCGGCTCGGTGCTGCTCGGTCGCTCCTGGTTCCAGCTGCTCGTCGCCGCCGCGCTCGGCGTCGTGCTCACCCAGGTCGCGTTCGTGGCGCACGAGGCGTCGCACCGCCAGGTGTTCACGTCGGGGCCGGCCAACGACCGGCTCGGGCGCATCCTCGCGAACGGGGTGGTGGGCATCAGCCACTCCTGGTGGATGGTGAAGCACTCCCGGCACCACGCCAACCCGAACCGGGTCGGCAAGGACCCGGACCTCGCACCGGACACGATCGTGTTCCTGCCCGAGGACGCCGCCCGGCAGGGGCGGGTGATGGCGGCGCTGACCCGGGTGCAGGGCTGGGCGTTCTTCCCGCTGCTGACGCTGGAGGGCCTGAACCTGCACGTCACGTCCGTGCGGACCCTGCTGCGCCAGGACCGGGGGCGGACCCGCACGCTGGAGCTGGGGATCCTCGCCGCGCGGCTCACCGCGTACGTCGCGGTCGTGCTGACGTTCCTGCCCCTCGGGATGGGCTTCGCGTTCCTCGGCGTGCAGCTCGCGGTGTTCGGGGTCTACATGGGCGCGTCGTTCGCGCCGAACCACAAGGGCATGGCGGTCGTCCCGGAGCAGAGCCGGCTGGACTTCCTGTCGAAGCAGGTCCTGACCTCGCGGAACATCTCCGGCGGTCTCGCGATGAGCTCGCTGATGGGCGGCCTCAACTACCAGATCGAGCACCACCTGTTCCCGAGCATGCCGCGCCCGCACCTCGCGCGCGCACGACGGATCGTCCGCGCGCACTGCTCCCGGCACGGCGTGCCGTACACCGAGACGACGCTGCTGCGGTCCTACGCGATCGTCGTGCGGTACCTCAACGAGGTCGGGCTCGCCGCCCGGGACCCGTTCGACTGCCCGGTGGTCCGCCAGCTCCGGCAGGTCTGAGGCGCTGCGCGGACCGGAGACAGCAGACCGGCCGCCCCGCGCGGTGCGGGACGGCCGGTCTGTCGTTCGGACGACGTGTCGTCAGAGCGGGCGGATGTTCTCCGCCTGCGGGCCCTTGGGGCCGGCGGTGACGTCGAACTCGACCTGCTGGTTCTCCTCGAGGGAGCGGTAGCCGGAGGAGGCGATCGCGCTGTAGTGCGCGAACACGTCGGCGGAGCCGTCGGACGGGGCGATGAAGCCGTAGCCCTTCTCGGCGTTGAACCACTTCACGGTGCCGGTGGTCATGGTGTCTTCCTTCATTCGGTAGGCGCAGCCGCAGGTGCGGCTCCGCGAGCCGCGCGGGCTGCGCGGACGGTGGTGGGTGCGCGCGGTGGTCCCGGGCGCGGGTCGCGCCGCCGGGACGTCGCGGCAGGAAGAGGTCGCCAAGGAGTCGGCGGCCTGCTGCCAGGTGCGCCGGACGGCGACCGGGCGGGAGAGGCGGTCGGCCACGTGGTGGCCGTCGGGCTCGCGGGCGATGGTGCCGGCGAACTCCCCGCCGAGCGTCGCGACCCACAGGTCGTCGTCGGCCTGCCGCCAGTGCAGCGGGGCCGGGACGGGAGTCGTGACGGGCTCGACCGTCCCGCGGGCGGGACGTGCGGTGGTGAACGGTGGTGCAGAGGTGATGACGACTACTCTCACCCCGGCCCGGAGGCTACGGGGGACGTGAGGACTGGTGGACGGCGGCGGGGGACAGGTCGTGCCCCGGCGACGACGCCGGACGCCGCTCGTCCGCGCCGAGGACAGCGCCTCGCGCGGCAAGAACGGTCACGACGATACAGGACGTCGCCGTCGATGCGGAAGAGCCCCGGTCGGCGCGCCGGGGGCGGTGGTCCCGCGTGCCCGCGCTGTCCGGGCGCCCGTGCCCTGCGGCCGGTGGTCGACCCGCAGACCCCGCACGGGCCCGGCGGCGACCCGCCGCACGGCCGGGATGCCGGCCCGGCGGCCGTCCGGGCCGTTGGTCCGGACGGGTGACGCGCCCGTGACGGGCCCATCCGGGCGCCCGCGGGCACCGAACCGTCCACGG
>DAMBCY010000074.1:0-13631 GCA_032056255.1 Cellulomonas sp.
ACCGGGCTGCCCGGCACCGCGGGCGGGCCCACCCCGCCGACCCCGGGCACCCCGGCGGGCTCCGGCGCCACCGGCAGCCCGCTGCGCGCCCCCGCCGGCCCGGACCTGCTCGCGGTCCTCACCGCGGCCGCCGTGGCGCTCGGCGGCTCCCTGCTCCTCGCCGTGGCCCGCGGCCGCGTCGAGCTCCCGCTCCGCCTCCGCGAGGTCCCCGTCTCCCCTGCCTGAGTCCGGCCCCGGCGCGCACGGCACCCGCCGTCCCCCGCGCCCACGGCCCCGCGCCGCACCACGGCGCACCCGACTCATCCAGAGGAGCACCACCATGCACGCAACGATCAGGCGAGCGCTGCAGACCGCGCTCGTGACCGGCGGCCTCGTCGTCGCCGGAGCAGCAGCGGCCCAGGCCGCGGACGACGACGGCCTGCTGGCCGGCACCGGCGTCGACGCACCCGTCGACGTCTCGGTCGACGTCGACGGCCTCGCCGCCGGCGTCCTCGGGGACGCCACGGCGACCTCGTCCCCGGCCGCACCGGCGGCTCCGGCAGCGCCGCAGGCGAAGGTGACCGGCGGCGACGCCACCGGGACCGCCTCCGGCACCTCCGTCGCGGCACCGGTGGCCGTCCCGGTCGACGTCTCCTCGGTCGCCGTCGGCGTCCTGGGCGACGCCGACGTGACCGGCGCGCCGAGCACCGGGGCCGCGCCGCAGCAGGCCGCGCCGGCCGCGACCGTCACCCGGGGCGACAGCGACGGGACCGCCTCCGGCACGTCCGTGGCCGCGCCGGTGGACGTCCCCATCACGGCCGGGGGCGTGGCGGTCGGCGTCCTGGGCGACTCGTCCGTCGACGGCGGCACCGGCACCCCGGCCTCCTCCGGCGCCGGGGCTCCGGAGGCGACCGTCGACGGCGGCGACAGCGACGGCACCCTCGCGGGCACCGGCGTGGCCGCACCCGTCCACGCCCCGGTCACGGTCGGCGGGGTCGCCCTCGGCGTCCTCGGCGACTCCACCGTGACCGGCGGGACCGGCACCGGCGGGACCGGCGAGGCCCCCGCGGCCGAGGTGGGCGGTGGCGGCGCCGGCACCGGCGCCGGTACCGGCGTCGCCGCCCCGGTCCACGTCCCGGTCACCATCGGCGGTGTGGCGATCGGCGTCCTCGGCGACTCCACCGTGACCGAGGGGACCGACGGGACCGGCGGGTCCGGCACCGGCGGCACGGGCACCGCGGCGCCGGCGGCCACCGTCGACGGCGGTGACGGCGACGGCGTGCTCGCGGGCACCGCCGTGGCCGCCCCGGTCAGCGTCCCGGTGACGCTCCGCAGCCTGGCGCTCGGCGTGCTCGGCGACGCCACCGTCGACGGCGGTGACGCCTCGACGACCGGCGGCACCCCGGCGGCCGTCGTCGGCGGCGAGGCCGGGGGTCCGCTGTCCGGCCTCGGGATCGCGCTGCCGGTCGACGTCCCCGTGACCGTCGGCGGCGTCGCCCTCGGCGTGGGCGGGGACGCCACGGTCACCGGCACCGGCACCGGCGCCGGGACGGGCACCGACCCGGACATCGACCTCGGGACCGGCGACGGCGACGGCGACGGCACAGACGACGGCACGACGCCGGTGTCCGGCACGCCGGGCACCGCGTCCGACGTGCTCGTGGCGGCGCAGCTCGCCGCCTCCGTCGAGGCCGCGACCTCCCGCACCGCCACGGCGGTGCTGCCGGCCGCCCTCGCCCCGACCGGCGGCCCTGCCGGTCTGACGTCCCTCGCGGCGATCGGCCTGGTGGGCCTCGGCCTGCTGCTCCGTCGCCTGCCCCGGGTGGCGCTCGACTGACCGCCCGGCACCGGCCGCCGTCGACCGGTCACGGGTGCGGGCCCGTGGCCGGCCGTCGGCACGCCCGGGGGACGGAGGGCCGCTCCGTGGAAGGATGCGTGCCATGCCTGTGCACGAGTCCGCCCCGTCCGCCGTGCCCGCCCCGTCGTCGCCCCGGGCCCCGCTCGCGGACGTCGAGCCGCCGATCGCGCTCGGGCCCCTCGACGGCCGGTACCGGCGCACCGTCGCCCCGCTGGTCGACCACCTCTCGGAGGCGGCGCTGAACCGCGAGCGGGTGCACGTCGAGGTCGAGTGGCTGATCCACCTCACCTCGCACGGCGTCGTGCCCGGCGCGCCGGCGCTGTCCGCCGCCGAGCAGGCGTACCTGCGGGCCGTCGTCACGGACTTCGACGCCGCCGACGTCGCCCGCCTGGCCGAGATCGAGCGGGTGACCGTGCACGACGTGAAGGCCGTCGAGTACCTGCTCAAGGAGAAGATCGCCGCCGCCCCCGGCGCGCTGGGCGCCGCGACGGTGCTGCCGTCGGTCTCGGAGCTCGTGCACTTCTGCTGCACCAGCGAGGACGTCAACAACCTGTCCTACGCCCTCATGGTGCGCGGCGCCGTGCAGCAGGTCTGGCTCCCGGCGGCCGCGGCGCTGGTCGACGACCTCGCCGCGATGGCCCGCGAGCTCGCGGACGTCCCGATGCTCGCCCTCACGCACGGCCAGCCCGCGACGCCGACGACGCTCGGCAAGGAGCTCGCCGTGCTCGCGCACCGGCTGCGGCGGCAGCTGCGGCGCGTCGAGGGCGCGGAGTTCCTCGGCAAGCTCAACGGCGCCACCGGCACCTACGGCGCGCACGTCGTGGCCGTCCCGGGCGCCGACTGGCCCGAGGTGTCCCGCACGTTCGTCGAGCACCTCGGCCTCACCTGGAACCCGCTGACCACGCAGATCGAGTCGCACGACTGGCAGGCCGAGCTCTACGCCGACGTCGCCCGGTTCAACCGCGTGCTGCACAACCTCGCGACCGACGTCTGGACCTACATCTCCCGCGGGGTGTTCACCCAGATCCCCGTCGCCGGGGCGACCGGGTCGTCGACGATGCCGCACAAGGTCAACCCGATCCGGTTCGAGAACGCCGAGGCCAACCTCGAGCTGTCCTGCGCGCTCCTCGACACCCTGGGCGCCACCCTCGTCACCAGCCGCCTGCAGCGCGACCTCACGGACTCCACGACGCAGCGGAACATCGGCCCCGCGTTCGGCCACTCGCTGCTCGCGATCGACAACGTGCGCCGGGGTCTCGCGGCGCTCTCGGTGGACCGCGACCTGCTGGACCGCGAGCTCGACCAGAACTGGGAGGTCCTCGGGGAGCCGGTGCAGTCCGCGATGCGCGCCGCCTCCGTCGCGGGGGTCACCGGCATGGAGAACCCGTACGAGCGGCTCAAGGAGCTGACGCGCGGGCGCCGCCTGACCGCCGAGGACATGCGCGGGTTCATCGCGGGCCTGGGCCTGCCCGCGGACGTCGAGGCGCGGCTCGCCGCCCTCACCCCGGCGTCGTACACCGGCCTGGCCGCCGACCTGGTCGCGCGCCTGGACTGACGAACCACAGGAGCGTCCGGGCTCCGGGCCCGCGTGCCCCCGCCTCCGTCCGCCTCCGTCCCGCCCGTGCCGTCGAGCGGGCAGCAGACGTCCCTTCCGGAGCGTCCGAGGGGACCTCGGGTGCCCACGCGGCACGCCTCGGCCGGACGGGTGCGGGGACGGGTGCGGGGACGGGTGCGGGAAGGGAGGGGGCCGGGGTCAGCGTGACGCGAGGCTCGGGACCGGGACGGCGACCGCCGCGAGGTCCGCGAGCGCCGCGGCGTAGGCCGCCGCGTCCCCGAGCGCCGCCGCCTCGCGGGCGCGGACGGTCGGGCCGTGCAGCGCCGCGCGCACCCGGCGGCGCAGCGCCCGCGCGGCGGGCTCGTCCAGCCCCCCGACGGCCGCGGCGAGGTCCTCCAGCACGCGGTGCCGCTCGGCCACGACCGGCGGGTCCCAGTCGCGGGTGCGGCGGGTGCGCTCGTACGCCGCGGCCTGCTCGGCGACGACGTCCCGGGCCTCGGCGACCACCGCGGCGTGCCCGTCGGGCGCGTGCGCGGCGACGGTCGTCAGGCTGACCAGCCGGACGCCGGGCAGCTCCGCGACGGCGGGGTCCACGTCGTGCTGCAGCGCGAGGTCGAGCACCGCGAGCGGCCGGGCACCCAGGGACGCCTCGGCGGAGCGGGCGCGGATGAGCGCGTCCACGTCGAGCACCGCCCCCGCCGCCCCGCTGCACGCGACGACGAGGTCGACCCCCGCGAGGCTGGCCGCGAGGTCGCTCGTGGCCGCGGTGACCCCGCGGCGGGCGGCGAACTGCCCGGCGCGACCGGACGCGGAGTACACCATCACGTCGCGGCAGCCGCGGGCCTTGACCGCGGCGAGGCTGGCGCCGGCGTACGAGCCGGTGCCGATCAGCAGGCAGCGCACGTCGGCCCAGCCGGGCAGCCCGTCCTGGACCAGGTCGAGCGCCACCCCGACGACGGACCGGCCGGCGGCGCCGAGCCCGGTGCGGCTGCCGACGGCGCGCGACGTGCGGGACGCGGCCTGGAACAGGGCCTCGAGGTCGGACGTGGTGGTGCCGTCGCGGCGGGCGGCGGTCAGCGCACGCCGGACCTGCCCGGCGATCTCCCGCTCCCCGACGACCATCGACTCGAGCCCGGCGGCGACAGCGAACAGGTGCTCCACCACGCCGGGCCCGGTGGCGGGGGCGAGGGCGGCGGCGACGTGCTGCGGGGGGTAGCCGGAGCGGGCGGCGACGACCCCGGCGGCGGCGGCACGGACGGCGTCGACCTCGGCGTCACCGTCGACGTCGAGGTACAGCTCGAACCGGTTGCAGGTCGCCACGACGACCGCCCCCGCGACCGCACCGCAGCCCGTCACGATCTCCCGGCCGACGGCGTGGGTGTCGGCGGACAGCCGCTCCAGCACGGACAGGTCGAGGTCGCGATGGCTGGCCACCAACGACAGCATCACCACGCCGTCGATTGAATCACTCCAGGGAACAGGGGGCACAATCGCTGACGATGTCGACTTCGTCACGCCCCACCGCGCCCGCGGGCGCCCCGGCGACCCCAGCCCCGCCCGCCCTGCCGTCGCTGCCCGACGGCGCAGGACTCCCGGCGGACCACCCGCTGGCCGACGGCCGCACCGCCGGCGCGCCGCTGGTGGACGCCTACCGCGGCCGCGTCCCCGCGCGCCGGCCGGTGTGGTTCATGCGCCAGGCGGGCCGGTCGCTGCCCGAGTACCGCGAGGCCCGCCGGGGTACCGCGATGCTCGACGCGTGCCTGACGCCCGCGCTGGCCTCGGAGATCACCCTGCAGCCCGTGCGCCGGCACGGGGTGGACGCGGCGATCTTCTTCTCCGACATCGTGGTCCCGCTGCGGCTCGCGGGGGTGGACGTGGACATCGAGCCCGGCGTCGGGCCGGTGCTCGGCGCCCCGGTCCGGACCGCCGACGACGTCGCGCGGCTCCGGGCCGCGTCCCCGCCGGGGTCGCTGACCGCCGAGACGCTGGGGCCGGTGACCGAGGCGGTGCGGCTGACCACCGCCGCGCTGGGCGCCACGCCGCTGATCGGGTTCGCCGGCGCGCCGTTCACGCTCGCGGCGTACCTGGTCGAGGGACGCCCGTCCCGCGACCACCTGGCCGCGCGGACGCTGGTGCACGCGGACCCGGGGACCTGGCGGGCGCTGACGGAGTGGGCCGCGGACCTCACGGGCACGTTCCTGCGGGCGCAGGTGCTCGCGGGCGCCAGCGCGGCGCAGCTGTTCGACTCCTGGGCGGGGTCGCTGTCCCTGGCCGACTACACCGCCCGGGTGGCCCCGGCCTCGACGCGGGCCCTGTCGCACGTCGCGGACCTCGGCGTGCCCCGCGTGCACTTCGGCACCGGCACCGGCGAGCTGCTCGCGGCGATGCGGGACGTCGGCGCGGACGTCGTCGGCGTGGACCACCGGATCGGCCTGGACGAGGCGGTGCGGCGGCTCGACGGCCGGGTTCCCGTGCAGGGCAACATCGACCCCGCGCTGCTCGCCGCGCCCTGGGCGGTCCTGGAGGCGCACGTGCGGGACGTGGTCGCGCGCGGCGCGGCCGCCCCCGGCCACGTCGTCAACCTCGGGCACGGCGTGCCGCCCGGGACGGACCCCGACGTGCTGACCCGGGTCGTGGAGCTGGTCCACTCGATCTGAGGAGCGAGGTCCCACCCGCACGCGCCCGGCGTGCAGCAGAGTGGGGCGGGTCCGGCCGCGGCCGGCGAGGGGCCCACGACGGGCCCGACGACGGGCCGACGACGAGCAGACGACGAGCACAGGGAGCAGCCACGAGCGAGCACGACGCCGGGCCCGGGGGCCGCGGCACCGAGGCCGGGTACGACGCGCTGGTGGTCGGCGGCGGCGTCGCCGGCCTGGTCGCGGCGCGCGAGCTGGCGGTCGCCGGGCTGCGGCCGCTGGTGCTGGAGGCCTGGCGCACGCCGGGCGGCGTCGTCGGGCGGCACGAGGTCGACGGGCTGCGGCTGGACGCCGGCGCGGAGTCGTTCGCGACCCGCGGCGGGGTCGTCGCCGCGCTGGCCGGCGAGCTGGGGCTGACGGACCGGGTCGTCACGCCCGAGCCGCACGGGGCCTGGGTGCGGCTGCCGCACGGTGCCGGCCCGCTGCCCCGCACGGGCCTCCTGGGCATCCCGGCCGACCCCTGGGCCCCCGACGTCCGCCGCACCATCGGCACCCTCGGCTCGCTGCGCGCCGCCCTGGACCGGGTGCTCCCCGCGTCGGTCGGGCTGCACCCGGGCGGGCGGGGCGGGTCCGCGACGCTCGGCGGGCTGGTGCGGGCGCGCATGGGGCGCCGCGTGCTGGACCGGCTGGTCCGGCCCGTGGTCGGCGGCGTGCACGCCGCGGAGCCGGACGACATCGGCGCCGACGCCGTCGCGCCGGGCCTGACCGCCGCGGTGCGGCGCGCCGGGTCGCTGGCCGACGCCGTGCGGGACCTGCGCGCGCTGGCCCCGGCCGGCTCGGCGGTGCAGGGGTTCCGCGGCGGGCTGCACGTGCTCGTGGACGCCCTCGTCGGGGACCTGACCGCCCGCGGCGGCACGCTGCGCACCGGCGTCCGGGCGGTCGCGGTGTCGCGGACCGCGACCGGCTTCCGGGTCACGGCCGAGTCCGACGACGGCACCGAGACCCTCGACGCGGCGCGGCTGGTGGTCGCGACCCCGCGCGCCGTCGACCTGCTCGCCGGGGTGGCCCCCGCCCTCGGGGGGCTGCACACGGACCCCGGCGCCGACATCGTGCTCACGACCCTCGTGCTGGACGCCCCGGCGCTCGACGCCGCCCCGCGCGGCACCGGCGTGCTGGTGGCGCGGGCGGTCCCCGGCGTGCGCGCGAAGGCGCTCACGCACGCGACGGCGAAGTGGGCGTGGCTCGCCGAGGCCGCGGGGCCGGGCCGGCACGTCGTGCGGCTGTCCTACGGCCGGGCGGGCGAGACGCCGGCCGATCCGCTGCCCGACGACCTGGACGGGATGACGGCGCTGGCGCTCCGGGACGCGGCGGCCGTGCTCGGGGTGCCGCTGTCCCCGGAGCAGGTCCGGGCGTCGGCGCGCGTCCGGTGGTCGCAGGGGCTGCCCGTGCCGAGCGCGACGCACCGCCGGACCGTGGCGCAGGTGCGGGCGGCGGTGGCCGAGGTCCCGGGGCTGGCGGTCACCGGCGCGTGGGTCTCGGGGAACGGCCTGGCCTCGGTGGTGCCCGGCGCCCGTGCCGCCGCGCGCGAGCTCGCTGCGGCGCGCCGCACGCCGTGACGGTCGTCCCCCGGCTGCTCGTCCCCCGGCACGCACCGGTGGTTTCGACAACCCCGCGGGCGGTGTCCGAGACTGGCCCCATGCCCCTACCGGTCCGGGTCGGAACCCGCGCGAGCGCGCTCGCCCTCACCCAGACGGGGCACGTGGCGGACGCGCTGACCCTGCTCGGCGCCGGGGAGCACGAGCTCGTCCGGGTCCGCACCGACGGCGACCGGCTCACCGGCTCGCTCGCCACGCTCGGCGGCACGGGCGTGTTCGTCACCGCCCTGCGCGACGCCCTGCTCGACGGCCGGTGCGACGTCGCCGTGCACTCGTTCAAGGACCTGCCGACCGCCCCGGCGCCCGGGCTCGTCGTCGCCGCCGTGCCCGTCCGGCAGGACGCGCGCGACGCGCTCTGCGCCCGCGACGGCGCCACGCTCGCCGACCTCCCCGCGGGGGCGTCGGTCGGCACGGGGTCGCCGCGCCGCGCCGCCCAGCTGCTCGCCGCCCGGCCGGACCTGCGGGTGGTGGACATCCGCGGCAACGTCGACACCCGGCTGCGCCGCATCGCCGACGACCTGGACGCCGTCGTGCTCGCCGCCGCGGGCCTGGCCCGGCTCGGCCGGCTCGACGCCGTGACCGACGCGATGCCGCTCGACGTCATGACCCCCGCGCCCGCGCAGGGGGCGCTCGCCGTCGAGGTCCGTGCCGGGGACGCGACCGGCACCGGCCCGCTCGCCCGGGCGCTGGCCGCGCTCGACCACCGCCCGACGCACCTGGCCGTGCTGGCCGAGCGCGCGCTGCTCCACCGCCTCGAGGCCGGCTGCGCTGCCCCGGTCGGCGCCCACGCGACGCTCGCCGACAACGGCACGCTGACCCTGACGGCCGTGGTGCTCCGCACGGACGGCACCGCCTCGCTCCGCCGCACCGCCACCGCCGGCCTGCCCGCGGCGCCCGAGGACGACCCGGCCGGCACGGCCCTCGCCGCCGCCGCCCTGGGCGTCCGGGTCGCCGAGACGCTGCTCGCGGACGGCGCCGCCGACCTCGCCGGGCTCGCGGGGCCGGGCACGCGGCCGGGCACGCGGCCGGGACCGGGCGCGTGACCGACCCGCTCACCGGCCTGCGGGTCCTGGTGCCCCGCGAGACGACCGGACCCGACCCGCTCGTCATCGCCCTGACGGCCGCGGGCGCGACCCCGCTGGTCGTCCCGCTGATCCAGACCGTCCCGCCGCACGACCCGACCGAGCTCGACGACGCCCTGCTCGCCCTGGAGGTCGGCTACTACGGCTGGGTCGCGGTGACCAGCGCCGCCGCCGTCCCGGTGCTCGTGGACCGCGCCGAGGAGACCGGGCACGACCTGGCCGACCTGCTCGCCGGGACGCGGGTCGCCGCCGTCGGCGGGTCCACCGCCCGGGCGCTGCGCGAGGCCGGCGTCCGCGTCGACCTGGTCCCCGTGGGACGCTCGTCCGCCCTCACGCTGCTGGCCGCGTGGCCGCCCGCGGGCCCCGCCCCGGCCCGGGTGCTGCTGCCGCTCGGCGACCTGGCGTCGCCCACGCTGGCCGACGGGCTCGCGGAGCGGGGCTGGCCGGTCGACGTCGTCGTCACCTACCGGACGGTGCCCGGACCCGCGCCCGAGGCCCCGACCCGCGCCGCCTGGGACGCGGGCGAGGTGGACGCCGTCCTGCTGACCTCGGGCAGCACCGCCCGGAACCTGCTGACGATGCTCGGCACCCCGCCGGCCGGCACCCTCGTGTGCTGCATCGGCGAGTCGACCGCCACGGAGGCGCGGCGCGCGGGGATCGCCGTCGCCGCCGTGGCCGAGGACCAGACACCGGGCGGCCTCGTGGCCGCGCTCGCCGCCGCCGTCGACCGCGGCGCCGACGACCGCACGGGCACCTCGCCCACCGACCCCACCGACCCCGACGGAGGGCCCGCATGAGCACCACCGCACCCACGCCCGCACCCGACCCCGCCGCGCAGGCGGCCGCCACCGGCGCCCGGCCCGGCCGGGTCCGCCCCCGGCGGCTGCGCGCGACCCCGGCGCTGCGCCGCTCGGTCAGCGAGACCCGGCTGCACCCGGCGGAGCTCGTCCTGCCGGTGTTCGTCAAGGAGGGGCTGACCGGGCCCCGGCCGATCGGCTCGATGCCGGGCGTCGTCCAGCACAGCCGGGACTCGCTGCGCCGCGCCGCCGCGGAGGCCGCCGCCGCGGGCGTCGCGGGCGTCAACCTGTTCGGCGTCCCGCTGGTCCGCGACACGGTCGGCTCCGGGGCGACCGACCCGGACGGCATCCTCAACCTCGCGATCGCCGACGTGCGGGCGGAGGTCGGCGACGCGCTCGTGATCCAGGCCGACCTGTGCCTCGACGAGTTCACCGACCACGGCCACTGCGGCGTGCTCGCCGCCGACGGCACCGTGGACAACGACGCGACGCTGCTGCGGTACGCCGAGATGGCGCTGGCCCAGGCCGAGGCGGGCGCCCACGTGGTCGCGCCCAGCGGCATGATGGACGGCCAGGTCGGGGTGGTCCGGGACGTCCTGGACGGCGCGGGCCGCACGGACGTCGCGGTGCTCGCCTACGCCGCGAAGTACGCGAGCGCGCTGTACGGGCCGTTCCGGGACGCCGTCGAGTCGACCCTGGCCGGTGACCGGCGCACCTACCAGATGGACCCGGCGAACCGGCGCGAGGCGCTGCGCGAGGTCGCCCTCGACATCGCCGAGGGCGCGGACGTCGTCATGGTGAAGCCGGCCGGCGCGTACCTGGACGTGCTGGCCGACGTCGCCGCGGCGAGCACCGTGCCGGTCGCGGCGTACCAGGTCTCCGGCGAGTACGCGATGATCGAGGCCGCCGCCGCGCAGGGCTGGCTGGACCGGCGACGCACCATCACCGAGTCCGTCCTGGGCATCCGGCGTGCCGGGGCGGACCAGGTGCTCACCTACTGGGCCGTGGAGCTGGCCCGCTGGCTGCGGGAGGAGTGGCGATGACCACCTCGGAGGATCTGTTCGACCGGGCGCGCGGGGTCATCCCCGGCGGGGTGAGCTCACCGGTGCGGGCCTTCGGGTCCGTCGGCGGCGCGCCGCGGTTCCTGGCGTCGGCGCGCGGCGCGTACGTCACGGACGTCGACGGGCGCGAGTACGTCGACCTGGTCGGGTCGTGGGGCCCGGCCATCCTCGGCCACGCGCACCCCGAGGTCGTCGAGGCGGTCCGCGAGGCCGCGGGGCACGGGCTGTCGTTCGGCGCCCCGACGCTCGCCGAGGTGGAGCTCGCGGAGGCGGTCCGGGCCCGGGTGCCGGTGGCCGAGCGGGTGCGCCTGGTGTCGACCGGCACCGAGGCGACCATGACGGCCGTCCGCCTGGCGCGCGGCGTCACCGGCCGGGACCGCGTCGTCAAGTTCGCCGGCCTCTACCACGGGCACTCCGACGGCCTGCTGGCCGCGGCCGGCTCGGGCGTCGCGACGCTCGCGCTGCCCGGCTCCGCGGGCGTCCCGGCGGCGATCGCCGCCGAGACCATCGTGCTGCCCTACGACGACCTCGGCGCGGTCGAGGCGGCGTTCGCCGAGCACGGGCCCACGATCGCCGCGGTCATCACCGAGGCCGCCCCGGCCAACATGGGCGTCGTCCCGCCGGCTCCGGGCTACAACGCGGCGCTCGCGCGGATCGCGCACGCGCACGGCGCGCTGCTCATCCAGGACGAGGTGCTCACCGGGTTCCGGGTCGGCCCCGCCGGCTGGTGGGGCCTGGAGGCGCGGCGCGAGGGCTGGGAGCCGGACCTGCTGACGTTCGGCAAGGTCGTCGGCGGCGGCATGCCGGTCGCCGCCGTCGCCGGGCGGGCGGCGCTCATGGACGCCCTGGCCCCCGTCGGCCCCGTCTACCAGGCGGGCACGCTGTCCGGGAACCCGGTCGCGACGGCGGCGGGCCTGGCCACGCTCCGGCTGGCCGACGACGCCGTCTACGCACGGGTCGACCGGGCCTCGGCGACCCTGCGTGCCGCGGTGGACGACGCGTTCACCGCCGCGGGTCTGCCGCACGCCGTGCAGAGCGCCGGCAACCTGTTCTCCACCGTGCTGGGCACGGACACCGGTGCCCGGGACTACGCGCAGGTGCTCGCGTCCGAGTCGTGGCGCTACCCGGCGTTCTTCCACAGCCTGCTGCGCGCCGGGGTGTCCGCGCCGCCGTCGGCGTTCGAGGCGTGGTTCGTGTCCGCGGCGCACGACGACGCGGCGCTCGGCCGGGTGCTCGACGCCCTGCCGGCGGCGGCCCGCGCCGCGGCGGAGGCGGACCCGCCCGCGTAGCCCGGGCCGCCGCCGCACCACCCGCCCGGCCCACGGCTTCTCGGACCCCTCGCGGGCCTCTGACCAGCACCGTGATCGGAATGCAACCGTCCTGTAACCCGGCGATGTCCCGACCAGGCGCACACTGTGATTTTCTATGTCCACGTTTCGGGCACTCGTGCCCGACCAGCGAGACAGATCCGTGACGCGGCGACCTCCCCGACCCGCGCAGCGGCTCCTCATCAGGGAAGAGGTACACGCATGACTGCGGTTCCCCACGGTCGCCGGCGCGTGATCGCGACCGGTGCCGGCCTCGTCGCCACCGCCCTCGTCCTCGCCGCGTGCGGCGGCGGGTCCAGCGACGACGACGCGACGGACGGCGGCGGCGGCTCCGGCGACGGCACGCTGCTCGTCGGCACCACCGACAAGATCACCACGATCGACCCGGCCGGCTCGTACGACAACGGCTCGTTCGCGGTGATGAACCAGGTGTACCCGTTCCTCATGAACACGCCGTACGGCAGCCCGGACGTCGAGCCGGACATCGCCGAGAGCGCCGAGTTCACCTCGCCCACCGAGTACACGGTCACCCTCAAGCCGGGCCTGACCTTCGCGAACGGCAACGACCTGACCTCCTCGGACGTCAAGTTCACGTTCGACCGGCAGCTGGCGATCTTCGAGTCCGGCGCGGACGGCGGCAACGGCCCCGGCTCGCTGCTGTACAACCTCGACTCGGTCGACGCCCCCGACGACACCACCGTCGTGTTCCACCTGAAGTCCGAGAACGACCAGGTGTTCCCGCAGATCCTGTCGAGCCCCGTGGGCCCGATCGTGGACGAGGACGTGTTCGCGGCCGACGCGCTCACCCCGGACGACGACATCGTCGCCGGCGGCGCCTTCGCCGGGCCGTACACGATCACCGACTACAGCCAGAACGACCTCATCACGTACGAGGCCAACCCGGACTACCAGGGCCTGCTCGGCGCTCCGAAGACCGCCACGGTGAACGTCACGTACTTCGCCGACGCCTCGAACCTCAAGCTCGACATCCAGCAGGGCAACATCGACGTCGCGTTCCGCAGCCTGTCCGCCACGGACATCGAGGACCTGCGCGGCACCGACGGTGTGAAGGTCGTCGACGGCCCCGGCGGCGAGATCCGCTACATCGTCTTCAACTTCAACACCCAGCCGTACGGCGCCACCACGCCGGAGGCCGACGACGCCAAGGCGCTCGCCGTCCGCCAGGCCGTGGCCGACCTGATCGACCGCGAGGAGATCGCCGACCAGGTCTACAAGGGCACCTACACGCCGCTGTACTCCTACGTCCCCGAGGGCCTGACCGGCGCCACCGACTCGCTCAAGCCGCTGTACGGCGACGGCGAGGGCGGCCCGGACGCCGACAAGGCCGCCGCGACCCTCGAGGCCGCGGGCGTCGAGACCCCGGTGCAGCTCTCGCTGCAGTACAGCAACGACCACTACGGCCCCTCCTCGGGTGACGAGTACGCGCTGATCAAGGACCAGCTGGAGTCGACCGGCCTGTTCCAGGTGGACCTGCAGACCACCGAGTGGGTGCAGTACGCCAAGGACCGCACCTCCGACGTCTACCCCGCGTACCAGCTCGGCTGGTTCCCGGACTACTCGGACGCCGACAACTACCTGACGCCGTTCTTCCTCACCGAGAACTTCCTCAGCAACCACTACGACAACCCGGAGGTGAACGACCTGATCCTGGAGCAGGCC